>QKGJ01000033.1 GCA_003251275.1 Ignavibacteria bacterium | reverse complement strand
CCTGGACGCCTAAAGCATCATCAAGAAATCGTTCACCATAACGCAACGAAAAATCATATTGATCATACCCGTCCATGAGGGAATTGTAGCTGCCCTTACCGTCCCATCGCAAAAGCCTTTCCGATGGAGCTCTCTTTGTAACAAGATTAACACTACCCCCAATTGCATCACCATCCTTATCAGGCGTCAATGCTTTAAACAACTCGATCCCGGATAGCGACCCTTGAGAAATTGTACTGAGATCAAGTCCCCGTTCATCAGCATCGGTCGGAGGTATTTTAATACCATCGATTGTAAAAGTCGTGAACTTATCGCTCAGACCGCGAAGAATAACCTTATTAGCTTCTCCTCCCGATCGGATGACTGATACACCGGGTAGCCGGCCTATCGCCTCTGCTGCGTTCGCATCCGGAAGCTCTTTGATCTTTTCTTCTGAAATGACATTGACGATGGTACTGGAAGTTATCTGCTGATTAATCGCAGCCGCCTGACCGCGAGCCTGTGCAGTCACGACAATCTCTTCGCTTTCGATGACATCTGGCAAGAGCGAGATATTGAGAAAAACCTCCCCCTGAACGTCTATTGGCAATTGGATCTCTCTGGTAACATATCCAACATAGGAGAAACGCAATACGTGGAGGCCCTCGGGAATGCCGGCTATCCTGAACCTTCCATCCAGATCACTTATACCACCAAGAGCGGTGCCTTTCACGTGTATGTTCGCTCCAATAAGAGGTGCGTCCTCTGTGGAATCGGAGAGTATGCCTCGAACGATCCCTTGTCCGATAACAGTACTGGGAATCATCAACGCAAGAAACATGAGAACCCGTAAAGAGTAAATCATTGCCTTCTCCAGTTGTTGCCCAATGGTTTGTCGTTCAGTTTTGTGTTGATCAATTCAAGCCCATCCACGTGTTCAATCTTATATCCGTCTGACACTTCCTTGAATTCACAGTCGCTAAATCGAATGTTCCGGAGTGGCGCTTCTGCATAGCCGACGAGATTGAACGCGACCTTGCACTTCTTTACCATCATTTTCTCGACGCTGATATTGCGGACGGTAGGAAGGAAGCTGCCATTCTTTCCTTCCTCATAAAAAAGATCGATGTCTACAACCGCACGTCCGACCAGATTAACATTCATGTTTCGCAGGTGCACATTTTCAACGATACCGCCTCGTACTGCGTTTGTTTTAATACGTAGCGCGCTGTACAACACCGGACTTTCGAACTCGCAGTTCTCAACAAATACATTTCGAACACCTCCCGTCATTTCGCTGCCGATCGTTACCCCTCCGTGCCCATCCCTGAAGATGCAACGGCGGATGACGATGTTCTCGCTCGGCATATTGACGCGTCTTCCATCGTTGTTTCTTCCTGCTTTGATGGCGATACAATCGTCCCCGGTGTCGAAATAAGAATCCTCGATCAAAACATCCCGACTAGATTCAGGATTGCAGCCATCGTTGTTCGGGCCGTGAGTCTCGATGTGAACACCGCGGACCGTAACATTCTCCGAGAGAACCGGGTGAATCTCCCACATTGGAGAGTTGATGATCTTTACCCCTTCGATCAGAATGTTCTTGCACCTGTAAGGTTGGATAAAACTCGGGCGGAGAAAATATCCATCACCCATCAATCGCTCTTCAACCGGGATATTCTTTTCCGCCATCCCAAACAGTTTCTTTCTTCCCTCAAGCTGGTTCGGCATTCCCTCATTCCATCCATCGCGCTTATTTCCCTTCCACGACCACCAGAAATCGTTGCTCGCTTGTCCATCGAGAATCCCCCTGCCAGTAACGGCGATATTTTCTTGCTCGTGCGAGTAAATGAGAGGCGAGTAGTTCATGCATTCGACGCCTTCCCAACGAGTGAAAACGAGAGGCAGGTATTTCCTCGTATCCCGGTGAAACTTGATGACAGCACCTTCGAGTAGGTGGAGGTTGACGTTGCTTTTGAGATGAATCGGTCCTGTAAGAAACTCACCCTTCGGCACGACAACGCGTCCACCGCCCCCGCGCGAACAGTCTGTTATTGCTTTCTCGAACGCGCTAGAGCAATCCTCACGAGAGCCTTCTTTCGCTCCATAGTCTGTGATGACAAAATCTCTGCCCGCAAAGGTCGGCTTCTTGATCCGCGCGAGAATTGAGTCGACCTGCTCCCATGGATCATGCGCGGTGGATGAGTAGTTCCCGCAAGCAACAAGCGAAATGAGTATCAGGATTGGAACGATCCACTCAACCCAATCCAGTCGATGCTTTATGTTCTTTTGCACGGCCGTATCGTTCACTAATGAAGGAGGATCATCTTTTTCACCTCACTCCTGCCCCCGCTATCCAGCTTGTAGAAATACACTCCACTACCCAAGCCTACGGCTTCCCAATCCATCTCATGCGTACCGGAGGGAACCTGTTCATTAAGAACTACACCTACCTCACGACCCAAAACGTCGTACACCCTCAAGGACGATAAGCCTGCTACCGGAATAGTGAATCTGATTCTCGTGCTCGGGTTGAAAGGGTTTGGATAGTTTTGTTCGAGTGCAAATACATCAGGCACGTTTGCATTGTCATCAACTGATGTCGGCCAGTCGCTTTCAAAACAACCGAGGTCAGGGGCACTTCCTATGAACGGCAATCCTACATCCGTTCCGGAGTCAATGAGATCACTTCCTTGCGCCAGGTGCATGAACGGAAGATCGGGAAGATTGCCATCCGGCTTCCGAGGTCCCCGAACCCCCATCGTATCTATGCTGACGAAGTCCGTTGCGTCAACAAAAAACGGAGAAAGCCAACTATTGGTGCTTTGAACCGCAAATGCACCGATCGACCCATAGGGCCCGAGTGAAGCACAGTTGACAACCGTGAGGACCTTTCCGGCGGCCAATGCCTGGCTAATGCTGTAATTGGTTCCATTTCTGTAACCAGTGCAGTTGTACAGTGTCATTGACCCTTTGTTATTATTTTGGTCAAAACCTTTTACTCGGTTGTCGAATGCGAGACAATTCTTTAGAATTACATTGTGCATCAGATTCTGTTGGTCGCTTCCCCCCAATTTAAACCCATTTCCATTGCCGGTACTTGGAAGGCCACTCTTGAGATATCCATTACGAAATATCCAGCAATTCTCGAGAGTTGTTGTGATGTCGTTAGATGGACGGAGATATCCATCGTAGCCATCATCTGAGTTTTGCCACGCCCTACACCCATAAAAGTAATTGCCTGTCCCGACATCCAGCTTTGCGGCAAAACCATCCGCATTCCCCTGGCCGGGATCCACATTGAAGTAGGAATCACAGTTGATAATCTGGTTGTCTGCTGCCCCGTTGCTGAGTTGCAATCCGGTGTCGTTGTTTTCGAGGAACGAACAAAACTCAACGATATTGTGATGGCCTCGAAGATGCATCCCATTGTCACCCGCCTTGTAGATATCGAATCCCTTGACGCGCCAATAGCTTCCACTGAGACTGATCCCTCTGAGGCTCCCGCTGATCGGCATTGAGGAGAAATCAAGGAACGGGCGTTCGCCGGGGTACGACAGCAAGGAAAACCAACTTGTATCCGAACCCTGTTTCGAAATGTTGATCGTAGTATTGTAGGAGTGCGTGCCGCCGCGAACATAAATTGTGTCGCCTGCGACGGATGCTGTGATTGCACGCGGAATTGTCCTGAAGGGAAAATCAAACGTTCCCGGATTCGTGGTGTCGTTCCCGGAAGTGGATACGAAGTAACTGGTTTGCGCGAGAAGAGGAAAGGCGATCGCGCTCATTAAAACAGCACAGGAAAGTAGTCTCTTCAAGGGATCTCCTGATATTCGATAGCGACCAGAAACTTGAATAAAACCGAGTGGCAGCGGCTTTCTTGCCGACTGCCACACCGGCCCATTATTCTACAAATTAGTTCGGCACCTGCAACACAAGCAGGTGCACTTCATTCTACTTCAGCATTAGCATTTTCTTTTCACTGACGAAGACGTTGCCGGCATCAATGCCGCGTGCCTCCATCCGGTAGAAATACACACCGGAAGAGACTTGCTGGCCAAATTGGTTTCTTCCGTTCCATTGTGCCTGGAAGAACCCAGCATCCTTCACATCGTTGACCAACTCAGCGACCTGCTGTCCGAGGACGTTGTAGATCTTGAGCGTCACGCTGGAAGGCTCCGGCAACGCATAGCGAATGATGGTTGTCGGGTTGAATGGATTCGGGTAGTTCTGGCCGAGATCGAACGACTCTGGGAGGCCTTCTGCTGTGGGCTGCCCGACGTCTGTTGTAACATCAATTGTATTACCCAGGCGAAGCACCCATTGGCGCTGTGCATCTCGTGCTGCCTGCACCACCTCGCCCAATGTTGTTCCTGCCACCAACGCAAAGCCAACCCGCTTCGTTGCGCTTGGCGCTAGGTTGAAGGAACGATGACCCCAGAACTGACCGTGGTCTTGTGCTGACCCGCCATCACCATTGGGATTGGTAGCCCTATTGGTATTGATATAACGCCACTTGTC
>QKGJ01000195.1 GCA_003251275.1 Ignavibacteria bacterium | reverse complement strand
GGTCGCCCGACGCTAATCAGGTAGTTTATACATCGTTTGCTTCAGGGAAGGGGGACTTGTTCATCAAGGACGCAAGCGGTACGAAGAAGGAAGAACCCCTCTTTTCATCGGGTGAGAACATGTTCACGACGGACTGGTCACGTGATGGGAAGAATCTCCTTCTCTCTGTACAGGGGGGCAAGACAAAATGGGATATTGCTGTTTTCTCTCTTAGTGAAAAAAAAATCACGTCGAAGGTGAGTACAGAATTCAATGAATGGGTTGCAACGTTTTCTCCTGACGGGCAGTGGTTCGCATATCAGTCCGATGAATCTGGCCGCTTTGAAGTGTATGTGCGGGCTACGAGTGGAGGGGGTGCGAAATGGCAGGTTTCCACAGGCGGAGGCGAAGATCCTGACTGGAAGGGCGATGGAAGAGAGTTGTATTTCGCATCAAATGGAAAACTGATGGCGGTGGACGTGAGAAGCGGTGGAGGGAGGTTCGAAGTCGGAATCCCTCATCCTCTTTTTGATCTCGACCCGAGAACAAACACTGATTATAAGGACGTCTCTCAGGATGGTCAACAGTTTATCATCCAAAAGGAAAACAACGTCCAGGGCGTTTCTCCGATGCAGGTAGTGACGAATCTACCTGTTGAGTTAAGAAGAAAGTAGACAAACCCATTATAGTACACGCGATGATCGGACAAACCATTTCACACTACAAGATTCTCGAAAAGCTCGGCGAAGGCGGTATGGGCGTCGTTTACAAAGCTCAAGATACCAAACTCGACCGCATTGTCGCACTCAAGTTTCTTCCGTCGCACCTGAACACTAGTGAGACCGAGCAAGCACGCTTCCTTCAAGAAGCGAAGGCCGCCTCATCTCTAAATCATCCCAACGTCTGTAACATCCACTCCATTGGCGAACACGAAGGCCAGAGCTATATCGACATGGAGTTCATCGATGGCCAGACACTGCGGAAGTTGATTGCTTCAGGCCCACCGAAGTTCGATGATGCCATTGCGTATGCGATTCAGATCGGTGAAGCATTGCACGAAGCACATTCGAAGGGTATTGTCCATCGCGATATCAAGTGTGAGAATATCATGGTCAATTCCCGAAACCAGATCAAGGTGATGGATTTCGGTCTTGCGAAGTTGAAGGGTTCACTCAAACTGACCAAAGCCTCGTCCACGATCGGGACGCTGGCGTATATGGCACCTGAGCAGATCCAGGGCGCCGAAGTTGACGCTCGCTCCGACATTTTTTCATTCGGCGTTGTGTTGTTCGAAATGCTGACCGGCAAGCTCCCATTCCGTGGAGAACATGATGCCGCCCTCATGTACTCCATTCTGAATGAAGAACCTGAACCGCTGACAAAGTATTTTCCTGAGGCAAGCTCGGAGTTCCTCCATATACTGAACAGGTCGCTGGAGAAAGATCCGCAAGACCGTTACCAGCATGTCGATGAGATTGTCAGCGAGCTGAGGAGACTCAGGAGACAATCGGGCAGAGTCTCACGTACCGTGGCTGGGGATGCAGTAGATTCGCCATCTCCTCGCGATGTACCGAAACCTCACGAGCCTACACGAAGCGGCAGTCGTCGGCTGGTAATGATTGGAGGCTCATTAGTTCTGATCCTGGCAATTGCATTTTACGTTCTGTTCTTCGCTCCGACCAAAGCGATCGATTCACTGGCTGTTCTTCCGTTCGTTAATGCCGCGAATGACCCGAACTCGGATTATCTCAGCGACGGAATTACCGAAAGTCTTATCAACAACCTGTCGCAGCTATCAAATCTCACTGTGATGTCGCGTAGTTCAGTCTTCCAGTTCAAGGGAAAGGGTATTGACCCACAACAAGCAGGGAAAACATTGGGCGTAAAAGCAGTGCTCACGGGTCGCGTGACCCAACGTGGCGACAACCTGGTCATAAGTGCGGAGCTCGTGGATGTTTCCAACAATAGCCATCTCTGGGGAGAGCAGTACAACAGAAGACTCGCAGACGTTCTCCTCGTTCAGAACGAGATCTCAAAGGAGATCTCGAACGCCCTGAGCCTCAAATTGGGAGGAGAGGAAGAGCGCAAACTGACCAAACAAGCCACAGAAGATACGGAAGCATATCAACTCTATTTGAAGGGCCGGTATTACTGGAACAAGAGAACTCTTGAGGATCTCAACAAAGCGTTATCATACTTCCGTCAGGCTATTCAGAAGGACCCCAACTACGCACTTGCGCATCTTGGTCTTGCGGAAACGTATGGCGTTCTTCCGTCTTACGGAGACGCTCAGTTTCGAGAAACCTACCGGCGTGCGAAGGCTGCTGCACAGCAGGCGCTCAAGATTGATCCAACACTGGGAGAAGCATACGCAACCATCGCTTCGGTCGAAGCTCAAATAGAATGGGATTGGCAATCTGCGGATGAAGACTTCAAGAGAGCCATTACATTCAAACCAAACTATGCAACTGCTCATCAATGGTACGCAGAATTTCTTGCGGCTATGGGCCGCGAGGAAGAGGCCGAACACGAAATACTCAGAGCGAGGGAGCTTGACCCTCTCTCGCTAATAGTGGGTGCCAATGTCGGGTGGGTCTATTACATGGCTGGACGGTATGACGATGCCATCGCAGCAGCGCAAAACGCCTTGCAGCTCGATCCGAACTTCGGGGTTGCACAATTCGTGCTGGGAGTTTCCTATCAGCAAATGAAAAGACATGACAAGTCGATTGAATATCAGCGAAAAGCTGAAGAATCGCTTCATGAATACGAGTGGCCCGATTTGGCTGCCGCCTATGCCGCAGCAGGTGAAAAACAGAAGGCATTGGAGTACATCCGGCGGATGGAAGCGAAGCCTCCGCTCAGCACCACGTATTGTGGTATTGCCATGACTTATGGCGCTTTGGGCGATAAGGACAAAGCCTTTGGAATGCTTGACAAGGCATATGAGATTGGCGACTATTACCTTTGCTTTATAAGAACTGAGCCCCGTTTCAATCCTCTTCGGTCAGATCCCCGCTTCAAGGCACTTTTGAAAAAACTAAACCTGGAAGACTAAAGGTTGCCATCATGATTGGTCAGACGATATCGCACTATCAAATTCTCGAAAAACTCGGTGAGGGAGGCATGGGCGTCGTCTACAAAGCTCATGACACCAAGCTCGATCGCATGGTGGCGCTCAAGTTTCTACCTTCACAACTTGCGGCTTCGGAGCAGGATAAAGCACGCTTCATCCAGGAAGCCAAAGCCGCCGCCGCTCTCAACCATCCCAACGTCTGCTCCATCATCGACATTCAAGAACATGACGGACAGACGTTCATGGTGATGGAATTTGTGGATGGACAAACACTGCGGGAAAAATTCGGGACAATTTCCCAGAAACAGGCAATTGATATTGGCATTCAGATTGCGGATGGTCTGGCAGCTGCCCACGAAAAGGGAATAGTCCATCGCGACATTAAACCCGAGAACATCATGATTCGCAAGGACGGCATCGCGCAGGTGATGGACTTCGGGCTGGCGAAACTCCGGGCGAGCGGGAGCAGGATCACGCGGCTGACGAAAGCGGGAAGTACGGTCGGCACGGCAGGGTACATGTCTCCCGAGCAGATCCAAGGCCAGGAAGCAGATCACCGCTCGGACATTTTCTCCCTTGGCGTTCTGCTCTATGAACTCTTTACCGGTGAACTGCCCTTCAAGGGTGTCCATGAGACCGCCCTCGCCTACGAAATCGTCAACGTGGACCCCGCGCCGATGTCAGTCATCAGGCCGGCGCTCGACCCGGCTCTCGACGCGATTGTCCTGGAATGCCTGGCGAAGGAACCCCCCGAACGGTATCAGTCAGTAGCAGAGGTAGCGAAAGAGCTCCGCAGGTTCAAGCGCGAATCCTCGAGGAAGAGCGTGAGCAGGATTACCGCCGTAAGGTCGGGCGCGCAGGTCCCCGCCGTGATGCCGCCGGTGGGACCGGGGACCTACTCGGCTGCGGGTACCGCCGAATATACGGCTCTCAGCTCGGCCGCGGGCGCAAGCCGCCGTACCATCCTGCCTTGGTCGGTAGCGGCTGTTTTGCTGGTGATTGCGGCCTGGTTCGGGTGGAGGAATTTCGCAACCGTACCCCCAGCGCAGGAAGAAATCCGCCTGAACATCATCCCCCCGCCGGGCGGATCGATCAATAATTCCTTCGGAGGAAACAGTGCCATCTCACCCGACGGCAGGACGGTGGTTTTTCTCGCGGCCGATTCCGCCGGAAAGAATTTCCTCTACGTGCGACCTCTCCGGGAACTTACGGCGCGCCGTTTACAGGGGACCGAAGGCGCCTACTATCCATTCTGGTCCCCGGACAACAAGAGTATCGGTTTCTTCGCGAACGGAAAACTGAAAAAAATCGACGTCATCGGGGGTTCATCCCTGACGATTTGCACCGCCTTCGACGGACGCGGTGCGACGTGGGGCCGGGAAGGCGTGATCGTCTTCGCGGGCGGACCCAATTCCGGCCTGTCCAGGGTGAGCGCCGCGGGGGGAGAA
>QKGJ01000306.1 GCA_003251275.1 Ignavibacteria bacterium | reverse complement strand
CGTGGCATACTATCTCGATGGTGTGAACGTGACAACGAATCTGGTGCGAGGATTCAGAGTCGATGGGAGTGGCAACCTGCTGTGGGGCGGGACCATGAAGGATATCAGTTCAGTCGCGAGCGGGAAAGGACGGCTCACAGGTGCCTTCACTTCGTCGGGCAATTCTTTGCTTGTCTGGGCCGATAACCGGATGGATGGAAATGGCGTCTACGGACAGGAGTTGAACTACAACGGAGACCTGGGAACCGTAACAAGTGTGCACGAAGTCGATGTTGAAGTTCCAGATGGTTTCGTCCTAAGGCAGAACTATCCGAACCCGTTCAACCCGAGCACGAGAATCAAGTTTCGGATTCCCGGTACCAGCTTCATCAGCCTGAAGGTCTTCGACCTTCTTGGAGAAGAAGTGGCCAGCCTCATCAGCGGAGAGTTGACATCGGGAGAGTATGAGGTGCAATTTGACGGCCGTGGACTGGCGAGCGGAATGTATCTCTATCGCTTACATGCGGGAGAATTTGTCCATACAAAAAGCATGATGCTCATCAAATAGCCTTCTGCTCGAGCGGGAGGCGGGAACGCATGAGGTTGAATTTAACGCAACGGATTTTCCCAGCGGTGTTTACTTCTATAGGTTACAGGCCGGCGGTCTTGCCCAAACGAAAAAGATGATGCTGGCGAAATGAAATGATCAGCCTATTGTGATCCGGGTGTGAAGGTGTAGCACCACGCCTCTCCTTCCAGAACAACCGTGCCATCATTTCGAGCAACGGAAATCTTGAGTTGGGTTACCGGCTTCGTTGCATGGACGCTCATGACTTCCGCAGTCGCGGTGATCGTATCGCCAATAAAGACCGGGGCCGTGAACTTCCAATTCTGACTCAGGAACACCGTCCCCGGCCCCGGCATGTCCATTGCAACAAGAGCGTGCAGCAATCCGGTTGTCAATCCCCCCTGTACCACCAGCTTGCCGAACTTTGTACTAGCAACAAAGCCCTCATCGAAATGAAGCGGGTTGCGATCACCCGTGATCTTTGCATAGGACTCCACATGCTCTTGCGTGAACGTGATACTGCGTGTTGCGGTTTGGCCTACGGAAGGAGGCATACTTGTGCTCATCTTGCTTTGATGATGAAATCATGAATCATTTCGTTTCAAGGCTCATTGTTCAAAACCCCTTCTTGTGCTGGAATTGGTGCCAGATATCGAACAAGATCCAGCTTGGCTTCTCGGATTCCCTCGACGGCAAGTCGAGCAACAATTTCGGCTCCGAGCGGGGAAAAATGAGTGTTGTCGATTTTTCCTTCGGGGTAGTTTGGATTCTCTCCCCGGCCAAGGTGAAGGAACAGCTCTTTGGATTTTTCTTCTCCATAGTCTACAAGCAGCCCACGCGTTTTCGAATGCATGTCGATAAGAGGAACGGCGTGTTGTTGTGCCACAGCCCGAACAATATCAGGATACTCACCATGTGTATCGTAGAACCTCCCCTGCTTGTCAAATCGCCGACGCATGACAGGAGTGAATAGAACGGGAATTGCTTTCCTTTCCCTTACGCTGTTTACGAACATGATCAGATTCTCGCGAAACTCATCGGGGGAGGTATAACGATCAACTTTTTCCTTTGACTCGTCATTATGGCCAAACTGGATGAAGACATAATCTCCCTCGCCGAGCTTCTCCGCTATTGCTTGCCATCTGTTCTCCTGGATGAATGTTCTGGTGCTCCTTCCGTTTCGAGCGTGGTTTTCTACTGTCACCGAGTCCTTCTGAAAGAACTTCTCCAGAAATTCTCCCCATCCAGTTTCGGGCCGCTTCTCAGGTTGTTTTTCGGCCATCGTTGAATCGCCCGCAAGGAAGATTGTAATTGGTGCCTTTTGAAGAGCACCAAAGTAGAATAGTGTCAGAAAAAGGGCGAGGTACTTCATAAAGAAAGAGTTGGGCCTTTCTTCATCATTACCAGAGATCAAACGATGCCGCGGTCAAATCAATCGCGGATTTCCTGCAATTGACTAACGAACGCGGTACAATAACTGATTTGGCCTGGATTGTTAATCCACCACCTTAATGTATCCCCAGCCCGCCTGCTGTTTCTTCACGAGCTCATGGATTCCATCGGGGACAGACTGGACACCGTTGAAGAACATATCCAGTGTAATCTTATGCTTTGCCATTGCCATCGCGCATACCCTAAAAGACACGTTGGGATTTTTCAGAGCCTCTTTAATTTTGTCCGATACCGTGGATTTCTCAGTCATCACCAATTCGAACCCCTTTCCGTACATAACCACCTCCATCTGGGCTTTTGGATTTGATTCCGTTATCAGCTCGATCCAGCGGACAACCTTGTTCTGCTGTGCAGCATCAGGATTGGTAAGGTCGAAGACAACCTTATACGAATCGTCCTGGGCATGCGCAACGAAACCGGCAGCGACGAACAACGCGAAAACAAACAGGATGTGTTTCATTGTAGCTCCTTGTTATTGATGATGATGAATGTATCTGTACGGCGAATTGTCGTTCATCGTTGATAATCAGGAATGGACTGCCCCTCAATCCACGGCGCTCCTGCATCCCTCAGTGCTTTCTCCGCTTTCGGCAATTCCTGATTCAGAATATTGTCCAGGCTCTTCTTCAGTTCAATGAATTTGGCCGCCGCAATTTCCAGACTGCGTTTGTGATTGGGAGTAGGGCCGTAGGTTGACGTAAATGTGCCTAAGGCGGCTACGTTAAGGTAATTGGAAATTGTGGGTTTTGTGTTTTCGCCAATCTCTCCTTTTGATCGATTCCCGTTCAATTGCTCGTCAAGGTCAAGCAATGATTGTCTCAGTGCATGCAGTTCGCTGTCCAGCGAGCCAGGAGCCGCTGGGGTGCGGGCCAACGCCTTCTGCATCAATTCTACCCGCTGCAATGTCTTTTGCAGCATCTTTGAAGCCGCGGTGGTGGACTTGTTCAGTCGTTCGGTTTCTTCCCAAAAAGCTGCGGTTACCTTCGGGTCCGACCCCGGTATTGCCCCTTGGTAGAGACGTTCCACCTGAAACGGCACCGGCCCCGACAAATCGACCACGATTCCATCCATTTCCCTGGAGAGAGTAACGGTGTACTCACCAGGCGCTGCCATCGCACCGGTAGAGCCTTTTACATCTCTCGGATTCTCAATCGCATCGGTTGCCGGAAAACGCAAATCCCAGGCGGCGCGATGGAGTCCCTTCTTGTTCTCGCCTTCAATGCGGCGGACCACCTTCCCCTGCTTGTCTTTCACCGTTAGCCAGATCTGCGGGTCCTCCTGTCTCCGCTCGGTTTCGACTTTATCCCAGCCGGGAAACGTCACGCCTTGTTTCTGTTCGATCTGCTTTTTTTCTTTTTCCTGGCGCAAGGCCTTGAGAGTCTTTGTTTCCTCTTTGAGATAGTACGTAAAGACAGCTCCATGCGGAGGATTCGGTGCGGCAAAACGGCCGGCGGCTCCGCTCGACGACCTATCGGGAATCGGGATATACCACCATGCCTTTCGTGGAGGGAATAGTTGTGCTTCCTTTTGAAGTTGCTCTTCCGAGATATTTCGCAAAAGGCTATAGTCATCAAGCACAAAGAACCCGCGGCCAAATGAAGCGCCAACAAGATCATTCTCGCGGCGTTGGATAGCCAGATCGCGGAACGAAATCGTCGGTATGCCGCCTGTCAGTTTTATCCACTGTGCGCCACCATCGATCGTAAAGTAGATGCCGAACTCGGTTGCGGCGAAGAGCAAGTTCGGATTCACATGATCCTGCACCATGCGCCAGACAAGCGTGCGCTTCGGGATGTTGCTCACAATGGACTTCCAGCTCTTTCCCCGGTCGGTACTCTTGTAAAGGTATGGATTGAGGTCGCCGAACTTGTGATTATCGAGCGCAACATACACGGTGTTGGCATAGTACAGATCGGCTTTAATGTCGTTGACGAAGGCCGTCTTAGGAACGCCGGGTAAATCTCCCACCTCAATCTTGCGCCAATTCTTTCCACCGTCGTCCGTGACGTTGATGAAGCCGTCATCGGTGCCTGCGTACATCAGTCCCTCCTGCTTGGGGGATTCGGCAAGCGAAGTAATTGTATTGTAGGTAGACATTGCCAGCACGTCCCACGGTGAGTCCCAACTCCAGGTGTTTTCCATTATGGGAAGAGCAATCCTCTCCTGATTACGTGTAAGATCTCCGGAGATTGCTGTCCAGCTATCCCCGCGGTTGTCGGAGCGCCAGACGCGCTGGGACGCAAAGAATATTCTGGTAGGCGAGTGCGGACTCACAAGAATCGGTGAATCCCAGTTGAAGCGTTCAAAGCCCTCGTTTGCCTCCGGCTGCGGCTGGATAAGGAGAGTCTCCCCGGTTGTCCGATCGATGCGGGAGAGAAATCCTTGCTGCGATTCCGAATACATGATGTTGGGATTGCCCGGCTCTGTTGCCGGCTGGTGTCCATCACCGCCGAGCGTCAGGAACCAATCGCTGTTGTCGATGCCGCGCTCATACGGTGTTCGAGATGGACCACCCTGCGTGGCATTATCCTG
>QKGJ01000298.1 GCA_003251275.1 Ignavibacteria bacterium | reverse complement strand
GGAAGAAACTTCGGCGCCTATGTCGATTCTCTCTTACTGAGCGGGCACATGTGGTCTGCAACGAAGACATGGGACCCGGAAGGAGTCGTCAGTACCATTCCTGCGATCGTGTCAACGCTCTTTGGCGTCTTCACCGGAAATCTTCTTCATTCCAATAAATCTGGCGCCGAGAAGACTTCACTCATGTTTATCTTCGGGAATGCCGCACTCCTTCTTGGCGTTATCCTCGATAACTGGTTGCCGATCAACAAAAGTCTCTGGACAAGCTCCTATGCGATTTTCATGGCTGGATGGGCGTTGGTGTGCCTCGCAACGTTTTACTGGTTCATTGACGTGAGGGGATTCAAGAAGTGGGCTCATCCCTTCGTTGTCTATGGTATGAACGCAATCGCCGTGTTTGTCCTCTCTGGAGTTATTGGCAGACTGCTGGTGCTGATCAAGGTGCCGTCTCCCACGGGGGAGCAGGTGGCACTTAAGTCGTTTCTCTTCGATAACTTCTTTCTCCCATATGCCAGTCCAATCAATGCCTCTCTGGCATTTGCCATCGTATGGATTGTTGGGATGTACCTCATTGTCTGGATAATGTGGAAAAGGAAATGGTTCCTCAAAGTCTAATCGGGACAAATCAATTTATTCGAACATGTATGAAGAGTATCGCATTGTGCCTGATTGTTCTTATTTCTTTTTCAAAGGCTGCTGCCGTGGACCCCGATCCCTCTGACATTCTCAAAGAACTGAAATCACTTGAGGCCAGATTCGGCGGACACCTCGGCGTTATGGCAAGGAACCTTCGCACGGGCGAAGAGATTTCCTATAACTCCGATGAGCGCTTTCCAACCGCGAGTGTCATCAAGCTTCCGATCATGATCGCATTTTTCGACCAGGTTCAACAGGGGAAAATCTCTGGTCGTGAAAAGATCACCTTTACTGAAGAGGAGAAGAAGCCAGGTTCGGGAATCCTGCAGTATCTGAATGCCGGCGACATGATTACACTGCTTGATGCTGTTCGGCTGATGATTCTCTTGAGCGACAATACGGCGACGAATCTGGTTATCGACCACCTTGGCAACTCTCATGATGAGCAGATGGACGCCGTAAACAAGACTATGGTCGGCTTGGGCCTTAAGAACACCCGCCTCCTTAATCGGCTCTATTCCTGGCAAACGAAGAAAACGACACCGGAGTCTATCCGTTATGGTATTGGCGTCTCAACCCCGGCAGATATGAACACACTATTGGAAATGATCTATCGAAGGACATTGGTCGATTCTGCCGCCAGCGAGAAGATGCTCGAGATATTGAAGGCCCAGTTCTATTCTGACATGATTCCAAGGTATCTCCCATCATGGGAATGCAAGTATCTCTCTGTTGCACACAAGACCGGCAGTGTGAATGAGACCAAGGTCGATGTGGGCCTCGTCCTCTCCGACAAAGCCGATATCGCTCTTTCAATTTTTGTGGATAAACACCCGGATCACGAGGAGACATCCGAGAATGCTGCATCAGTCCTGGGCGCATTTGTTGCTCGTGCAGTCTGGAATCATTGGACAGGGAGCGTTGGATATGCCGAGCACGAGATCAAAGCGTCGCATGTCGATTGGAATTTCTTTCCCGGTGGGAAGTGGGGAATTTGGCGATCGACAAACGCACTTTTTCCACATCCTGCAAGAGCAAATGGATTCACCGGAGGCGATGGCACGTTCTACCCTGCGACGCCTCACTATGTTGACAGCAGCATCGCCGTTTTTGTTCCTGACGGATTTAAGGAGACAGCAGATGGCGTGAACCTCATTGTCCACTTCCATGGCCATATGAATGACAATATGGGCGTGCTGGAACAGTTTCAGATGCCGCAATCGATGATTGGGGCAAAGACGAACGCCATACTTGTCCTGACGCAGGGACCCTATCGCGCACGGGATTCCTTTGGAGGGAAGATGGAAGATGATGGGGGACTGAAGCGCCTCGTCGACGATGTTCTCGAGACAATGAAGCGCGAAGAAGTCACAGCATCAACCAAGCTTGCTCGAATGATCCTCAGTGCCCATAGCGGAGGATACCGGCCGACGGCGTTTGCACTTGACCGAGGCGGACTGAATCCTTTCATTACTCATGTGTTTCTCTTCGATGCGTTCTATGCAAACCAGGACATGTTCAAGAAATGGTTGGAGGAAGGGAAAGGAACCCTGATGGCCGCGTATACCACGCACTTGCGGGAAGAACATACAACGTTCGAGCAGTTGATGAGGCGAAAAGTGGGGGAGCGGCTCTCTTTCACCTACACGACCGTCAGTCATGACGCAGTGGTTCACGAATTCTTCGGGCCATGGCTCGCTGCCCTTGACCCTGAATGGAAAATCCGGTAATGAAGTTTGCACATGAAGGGAATCGATGACAATGCGAGATGATGTTCGAACGAAGATTCAATCAACAGCGAGCAATGCGATGAACGGAACCCAGCGAACTTATGACGCGTCGTCGACCGTCGAACAGTTTGCCGTAAAGGGAAGCGGGAGAAAGTTTGTGTACCCGCCCACAGAAAAAATCAAGATCGTGGAGGTGCCGAACTTCCCAATGCTTGGGAAGCTTGCCGCTTTGCGATTTATCGAATGGGTGCAAAAAAATCCCGGCGGCGTTATCTCATTGCCGACCGGAAAGACGCCTGAGCACTTCATCAAATGGATCACGCGAATACTTGACCGGTGGGAAACGAAGGAGATTCAGGGAATGCTGGAATCCACGGGGATAGACCCGTCGGTCCGGCCCGAGATGAAGAGCCTCTCGTTCGTTCAAATCGATGAGTTTTATCCGATGGACGCCGGCCAGCAGAACAGTTTCCATTGGTACGTGAACGAGTTCTATATCAAGGGTTTCGGGCTGACCGCATCAAAGGCGATGTTGATTAACGCCACCTCGCTGGGGATTCCGGCAGGAAAAACCATGCACGAAGTGTTTCCAGGGAATACTGTTGACCTCACCTTGCGTGTGCGCCAGACAAAGTCTGAACTGGAACGGCTGCAACGGGAAGTGATTAACAGGGTCGATGAATGGTGCATGGAATATGAAACCAAGATCAGATCGATGGGAGGAATCGGATTTTTTCTTGGCGGTATCGGTCCCGATGGACATATCGCGTTCAACGTGAAGGGGTCGAGCATTCATTCGGTCACGAGACTGACCGGAACAAATTATGAAACGCAGGCTGCTGCTGCGACGGACCTTGGCGGAATTGAAATCTCTCGCAACCGCCTGGTGATCACCATCGGTCTGGCGAGCATTACATACAACCCAAGCGCCACGGCTATTATTATTGCTGCGGGAGATGCAAAAGCACGCATCGTTGCCTCCGCGGTGGAACAACAAAAGAGCCCGCGCTATCCG
This sequence comes from Ignavibacteria bacterium, assembly GCA_003251275.1. Lineage (GTDB taxonomy): Bacteria > Bacteroidota > Ignavibacteria > UBA10030 > UBA6906 > SZUA-287. The sequence goes on along the minus strand of QKGJ01000298.1, from coordinate 1,180 downwards.
GCATCCGTACTGCAGGATTTGCCCAATGCCCGTTTTTACCTAACGAAGGGTGCAGCAAGCAGGCTTGTGGAGCGCCAATACGAAGACTTCTGTAAAACCACGTTGACTGATGATGATTGTGAGGATGCGGTCATTACCCTCTCTCTTTCACGTAAGATTCCTTTTTCGTCATTGACGAAGACCGACTTTGAGAATGACCGATTCGGCGCAGAGCTGTTACGGAAAACTCAGCGTCCATTCAATGAATTGGTGGCGATGACTAAATCAAGGATTCTCGACAAGGTTCAGCGGGGACTCTCGTCGGTCTCCAATACGATCTTCCTTCACACGGAGCCGCATCACGACGATGTGATGCTGGCGTACCTTGCCCACATCTACCATCTGGTTCGTGATCCCAGCAATAAGCACTACTTTGGCAACCTGACTTCGGGGTTTACCTCTGTTTCGAATGCATACTTTCTCTCCATTCTCGAGAAACTGGAAAAGATGCTTGAAGCCGGATTGTTTGCCGACTTGCTGCAACGGGGTTATTTTGACCCGAAGGACGACGGAAAGAAAATGCAGGACGTCTACCTCTTTCTCGATGGCTCGGCCGCTAAAAGTCAGGAGATGAAGGATGAAGCGGAGGCCCGTCGGTTGCTTCGCAATCTCGTGCACACATACGAAACGACAGACATTGTTACACTGCGAAACCGCGTCCATGACATGATGCAGTATCTTCACTCGCAATATCCAGGAGCAAAAGATCCGCCGCACGTCCAGATGCTGAAAGGAACGTTGCGCGAATGGGAGGTGGAACTCCTCTGGGCATATATCGGCATCGAGTCGAATTCTGTTTCTGCTCTGCGGTTGGGCTTCTACAAGGGAGACATTTTTTCAGAGGAACCGGAAGTAGATCGGGATGTGCTTCCGATTCTGGATCTCATTAAGAGAGTGAAGCCCAATATCGTTTCAGTCGCGTTCGACCCTGAAGGGAGCGGACCTGATACACACTACAAGGCCATGCAAGCCGTTGCGGAAGCATTACGCCTGTACACAAAGGAAACCGGCGATGCTTCGGTCAAGATTTGGGGCTACCGGAACGTCTGGTATCGTTTCCGTCCAGCCGAGTGCAATCTCATGATTCCCGTTTCCCTCAACTCGCTCTCGATGATGCATTCAGCGTTCATGAATTGTTTCG
>QKGJ01000400.1 GCA_003251275.1 Ignavibacteria bacterium | reverse complement strand
GTTGTGTGTGTAATCCTCCACGAGAAAATTAGTGCTTTCATCGATTTGATGGTAATTCACGAACGCCGGTACACAGCCCATCGCAATCAGCGAGAACAAGATAAACCACCGATAATGAAGTCGCTGCGCAAGCCACTGCCCAACCCGGGCCAACCCGAATGCAATCCAGACTCCCATACAGATATAGGCAAGAAGAAAATAGGAGTCGATATCATGGATATCATAGTTGATCGAATACAGAACACAGATGAAGAAAAGGATCAAGATCGCAACGAAGAATCTAAGGCTGGCACGACCCAGTCCAATAAATCCAACCATCGAAAGCGCAATGCCGAGGTAGGTAAACTGTCCGGAAAGTGTGCTGACAAAATACTTCAATTGCCTGGTTGCCACTTCGGGAGATGAAAAAATCCAAACGCGATACTGTTTGCCACTGAGATGCCACAAAAATGCTTCCAGTGATGTCGGATTCCCCCAATTCATATCGGGCGATTGTGAGGCGCGAAGGGGAAGATAGATATAGACTGAAAGGCCGAGCAAGAAGGGAGCGGACATCACAAGAAGTCGTTTCCAAGAAAATCCCTGGGTCATGAAATAGAGATAGAGCAGCCCCGGTGCCAGGAGAATAGTTGTCATGTGGTTTGTGAAACTGAGACCGACAACAAACGCAAATGCATACCACCAGCGATCCGTCTCTCCTGATTTTCCTTGCAAAGCTGCTCGGACGAAGCAATACAGGATTCCCGATACCAGGAAGACATGAAGCGAGTAGACTTCAATATTAGTTGATTGAGACCAGTATGTTTCTGAAAAGGCGAGGAGGAGAGACGCGCCGGCCGCAGCGAAAGTCAGGATAAGATCGGCAAAGGATTTATCCTTGCCCGAGGGCTTGACCAACAGGCTGAGAATCAGTCTCGTCGTCAAGAAAAATAAGAATATGCCCCCTGCACAAAAGATGGATGCCATCATGTTGAGTCGAATGATCTCTTCTCCCCAAATCGGCAACCGGGAAAATATCCATCCAAGCAAGGTGAATAACGGATATCCCGTCGGGTGAGCAATACCCAGCGTACTTGCAACGGCAGAGAGCTCTCCGCTATCGATAAAGCCCACGGAAGGGGCAAGTGTGAAACTGTACACGACAAGCACAAAGGCCGAAAGCAAAAGACCGACCCGAACCGGAGAAAAAAGAACGTTCTGCATATTCATTCCTGAATTGTTCATAACTGTTCCACGCTGGAAACAAAAATGTCTCGGACATGGGACATTGATTCCCTGATATCCTCTTCCAGCCGCTCCGATCCAATACCAAACCATGCTTGTGCGAGCAACTCAAGTTTCTCCGCAGTCGGAAGAACGCTCCCTTGATCTTCCAGAACAAGTCTCATACCCGTTTCACATCGACGATAGAGTGCATACGCCTTGGTCAGATCTTCTCTCTCTTTCAACGTAAGTACCTTTGCGGGAGCAGCATTGATCACCTGGACCGTCTGCAACCCGCGTAAGTGGAGATCGTTATTTCCAAATTTCATCTGAATCATCTGGGAGAGAAACTCGATGTCAACCATGCCACCGGGGCCGAGCTTGACGTCATAATAGTGTGAGGTGTTCATGCGGCTTCTTGTTTCCGTTTTTTTCCGCATCGCCACAATTTCATCAACCCATCCTTCTGGCAACGGTGTTGTGTAGACCCATTCGGCAATTCGCTTTTGCACCCGATTTCCCACTTCGGCATTCCCGCAACATAAACGAATCCGCGTCATTGACTGGCGCTCCCACAGAGAGGCACGTGATTCATAATAGGATCCCAGAGACGATTCACCGACTACTAATGGCGCGTTTTTTCCCTCAGGCCGGAGTCGAGCGTCAACTTCATACAACCTTCCATGGACAGAGAACTCGCTCATGATACGGAAGATCTCATTTGCAACACGTTCGGTTCGCTCCTGTTCCTTTCCTTCAACATCTTCAGAGACAAAGAGAACATCGAGATCTGCATCAAAAGTAATTTCAGCTGTTCCATATTTTCCCAATGCATACACCGCAAATGGAGGCTGTTGGAATTTGTATTCCCTGCTCGCGTTCATCAAAACTTCTGTCAGGATTTGATCTGCGATATGCGTGAGCCGCTCCGTCAATTCCTCAAAAGGATACTCTCCTAGAACAAATCTGACGCCGGCAATGAGCTCTTCGCGTAGTTTTTGCGCATGCATACTCTCCCCACTCAACGAAATCACCGGTGAGTCTATTTCGTCCGGCAGCCTTTCAAGAATCAGTGGTTGTCCGGCCAGCTGGCGGCTCAAGCGCGGACTTGTTGCCGCAATCGAAATGATGATGTTGCGATATGATTCTTCTGCTAACTGCTTGTAAGCCTGGTCCCGAAAGGAAAAACCACTTGCGATCGTCGCTATGTTTTGAAGAGTAAGGTCAGGCACATTGCTCTTCGCAATGGATGCAAATATCTCTCCAGCAACGCGTCGGAACGCATCACGAGCACGTGTACCAATTTCTCTTGAATTGGACAGGGCGCTACCAGTGACTAGATAGCGCAACGATCGGATTCCCTGCCGAACATCACGGATTCCGTGTGATGATAGAAACGTTGCGATAGTTTCTTCCGTGGCTGCTTCATCCAGCACCGCCTCGATTCCGGTTAAGACCGGAGTCGGTTCGACGGCAAGTACAGTATTAAAAATCCGGCGGACGTTTCGCGCATGTTCGAGGCGAGAGGCTTGCAGAACTGCTCCGTCGGCAAGGCCCATTCTTTTCGCGAGCCTCCCACGCTCCTGTGCCTCACCGGGAAATTCATGGGTCTGTGTGTTCAAAAAAAATTGCAGCCGATGCTCAACGGCCCGGAAAAAAAAATACGCGTTCTTCAATGATGTCGCTTCTGCTGAAGTTAACAGGGAATTCGACTCCAGCAGTTCAATCGACTCCAGCGTGGAAGCACATTGTATTGCGGGATTCCTTCCGCCGTTTATTAATTGAAGGGTTTGGACTATAAACTCGATATCGCGAATGCCACCAGCCTGCAGCTTGATATTCTCCTCACCCTGCACGGCAAGCTCAATACGGGCTTTGATGCGTGCAATGGCTTGAGCGGGATGATCGAACAGGGTTCGGGGGTAGACAAATGGTCGCAACTCTTGTATGAATTTCATCCCGAGTGTTTTCTCCCCGGCAATGACTCTGGCTTTGATGAGCATTTGTCTTTCCCATAACTCTCCCCGCGATTCATAGTACTGGAGGTAGCTTTGGAGCGAGCGGGCGAGCGGACCGGCCCCGCTCTCAGGACGAAGTCTTGTATCTACCCTGTAGAGATGGCCTTCCGAAGATGGGCCGGAAAGATTCTGGACAATTTTTTCTGCCAGCTTGTTGAAATACTCGTGAAACGTGAGAGCTTTCCCCGCCGCATCGATGAACTCACCCTCTTTTTCGTAAAGAAACAGTATGTCAATGTCAGAGCTATAATTGAGTTCGTTCCCCCCCAGTTTTCCAAGACCAATGATGGAAAAACCACAATCGTTGGGGGGCAGCGCACGTGCTCGAATTTGCTCAACCGCGACAGAAACAATTGCCTCGACGATAGTGTCCGCGAGGGTGGAAAGAGATGCGGTAGTGGCCCGGAGGTCCGCGTTGCCGAGGAGGTCTCGTGAGCCGATCCGCAACATTTCTCTCCTGTACAACCGGCGCAATGCATTGAGCTTCCGTTCAGGTTTCTCGAATGCCTCGTGCACATGCTGGATTTCACGGGCATACACTTCCTCTGACTGGAATGAGTCCAGGGCATCCGTGGCCGTAAGCCAGCGAAATAGCTCGGGATCCCGGACGAGAATATCGGAGAAATACTGAGACGATCCGCAAATGGTCATCAAGAGATCGAACCAAACGGGGTATGCAAGGAGGTCGTTGAAGAAAAATGACTTGCTGAGTGTTGCATCAGCGTAGCGGCGGAAGTTTGTTACTGCCAAATCCGCGTCCGGTGAACGGCGAAGATGTACGGACAGCTGTGCAGAAAAGTCTTCCAGAGAATAGCGGGATCCTGATTGAAGGAAGTTCTCCCCGAGTTCGGTCAACAATTTCTCGGCCCGTTGCGGGTCGGAACATACGTCTTTGACGACGTCAAGAAGACTCATTGACCAGGAAGTAATTGATTACTCTTTCTCTCGACTCTCGGTAACACAATGAACCGCTCACATCTTGGGCGGCAAGTGCGAAAATGGTACAAAAAAATGTCAGAAAGTGCCATCGCCTGCACCCTTCTTTCCTTGCTTTTCCCCACAGCGGTGCATATATTTTTCCAGCACTTCACAATTACCTTTCCAACGAAAATTTCCGGGGCACTCATGATCAAGCTAGTAGCAATGTATAAGAAACGAGAGGACATGTCCGATTTCGACGAGCACTACAGTGAAATTCACACACCACTTGTCAAGAAATATCCCGGACTTCGAAAGTTGGAGGTGACCCGTATTACTGGAGCACCCATCGGGGAATCAAAATATCACCTCATGGCCGCAATGTATTTCGACTCAAAAGAGGCAATGGATAAAGCTTTGGCATCGCCAGAAGGAAAAGCCGTTGCTAAGGATCTGATGACCTTCGCAGCAGATATCGTTATGATATTTTTTGGCGAAGTCCAACAATGAACAACCTAACGCTCATCCCCTTATGGTGCTCAGCATGACGCACTACAACGGAAAAGCACCAGCCGAGTTGAAATTCAACAACATTCTATACACCAAAGCGAATTGGCGCGCCACCATCACAATCAACAGGCCCGAGGTCTACAATTGCCTTGACCTCGAGACCCTGCGCGAACTCTCTTCGGCCTTCGAAGATGCTTCATGGGATGATAACGTTGCAGTTCTCATTGTGACAGGAGCCGGCGACAAGGCCTTCTGCACCGGAGCTGACATGAAGGAATGGAAGGAGACATTCCTCGATTCACCGAACGATTTCTACAAGTGGATGGGGGTTTTTATCGAGACGTACGAACGCTTACGAAACATCGGCAAACCGAGTATTGCACGGCTGAACGGGATGGTTGTCGGCGGCGGCAATGAACTGCAAATGTCATGCGATCTTGCGATCGGCGCGGATGATACGTTTATCCGCCAGGCTGGAACTTCCCGCGGCAGCGTCGCAGCTGCAGGTGCTACACAATGGCTCCCGATTATTGTGGGTGACCGAAGGGCGAGAGAAATTCTTCTGCTGAATGAGCCAGTCCCAATGGCAAAGGCCCTCGAATGGGGATTGGTCAATCAATGCGTTCCCAGAGCAGAATTGGATAACGCGGTAGACGTGATGGCGGAGAAACTAGTCAACAAACTCCCCGAATGCACGCGCTATACGAAACAACAACTGAATTTCTGGCGGGAGTTTTCCTGGTCGATGACGATTGGCCACGCAAAAGATTGGCTTACAGTCCATACCCCGGCAGAGGAAATTCGTGAAGGAATTAACGCGTTTGCGGAAAAACGCGAAATCGACTACAAGGCGCTGCGCAAGAAACAATCCAACACATCAAAAAGAAAACCCTCGTAGGCATGCGGCGGCATATTCTTGCAATCATCCTTGCTGGAAATTTTCTTGCGGGTTGTCGCTCCGGGATCCCTGTGGGAGAGTGGCGCTGGACCGGCGGACCCCATGCACAAAATATTGCGGCTGTCCATATCAGCCTTGAATCGCCCCAGGAGTGGACTGCCGCACTAACAACGGGCGAGGTATTCCGCTCACTTGACACCGGTCGAACCTGGTCTTCCCTGTCTGTTATCGATGCGGGGGCATCTGCATACCGATTCATTGCACATCCTCATGATCCCTCTATCCTTTATACCACCACAAGTCATGGTCTCTTTCGATCCACCAATCGGGGAGTTGCGTGGGAACGAATCTCCCTTGGTGTTACCGGATCTTCCATTTTTTCGCTGGCATTTGATCCGTTCAATCCACAGGTCCTTTACGCCGGCTCTTCCGGATCGGGGATCTGGAAATCTACAAACGGAGGGACCGGTTGGAATCGCATCAACGCAGGCGTTCCTGACTCAGTAATCAGGAACGCGGAAGTACATGACATCATTGTTCTCCTCTCTCGTCCGGATGTTCTCTTCGCAGCAATTTCAGGATATGGTGTTGTCTCCTCCGACAACAGAGGAGAAGAGTGGCGACTCATTACCTCTGAAGCCCTCCCACAATCAAAGGAAGTAATTGCGCTTTTTGCAACAAATAAAGACGGAACCATTCTTGCTGGAACAAGTGGCGGCAATATTCTGCGCACCAGCAATGCCGGATCAACATGGAGCGCCACCCGCTCGGGGTACCTGGGTGGCAGCATCACAACTCTCGCACATGGCGTTGATGGCTCTTCGGTTTTGGCCGGTTCGGAGCGCGGCGTTCTTGTTTCAAGCGATAATGGTTTGGTGTGGCAGCGTCTGTCCCTTGATCTGCCGATATTCCCTGCGAGGGTTACAACCCTCCCATTTCTTGACAGAAATGTCGTGATTGCGTATGGCGAAGGCTTAGGACTGTCAGCGAATATCAACACCATGTGGGAACGCCGTGACGTTGGCCTCGGAGGATCCTCTGTGTTCGTGGTTCAAACAGACAAATTCGGAAGAAGGTTGTTGTGCGGCACCGGCGGTTCAGTTCATAGATTCGATCGAACGGCTTCACAGTGGGTTTCCGTTTGCGATGGACTGACCGGTGCAAAAGTAAATGTGCTTGCCACGTTGATCGATTCCTCCTCCAACCTCTTTGCAGGAACAGACGACGGCATCTACATGTCTTCAGGCCGGGGCCGCGAGTGGAAATCGATCTCCCGCACCCTTCGCGCAATTCCCATCCGATTCCTGGAGACACATCCAGCAATTCGAACGCGCATGTATACCTCCGGTACTGCAGGCCTATGGATCTCGACGAACACAGGAAAAAATTGGGCACAGGTTTATCCTCAACGTTCTGAGTTTCGCGTCCGATCAATGACATTCTCTCCCACGAATGCCGCATTGATGTACGCCGCCACCTCCAATGAGTCGTGCATCAAAAGCACCGACGGCGGGTTCACCTGGGAGACTGCACGGTACGGAATCGCAGACAATGACATGCTTGCCATCGGTCTTTCTCCGGCCGAGAAGAATACTCTTTTCGCCTGGGGGTCGTCTGGCGCTGGCTTCAGATCAACAAATGGCGGACTTCAATGGCATCCCTACGCTCCTCCCTGGCATGTCGGGAGCAAAGTCCTTATTGCAATGGATAAATGGGATCCATCCATTGTTATTGCGCTTGCCGAGAAATCGAAATTGTACTTCTCTCGGAACGGAGGGGCAACTTGGCTCACTCTCTCCGTACCCCCCCTTCGCTCTGAACCGTTGACTTTGCATATTAACTCGAACTCACGAACGGCGTATCTCGGAACCCGGCTGGATGGAGTGTATTCGATATCTCTCGCCGATGAAGTTCTGGAGGAGCTTTCAAAGGAATGAGATTGTGGAATTTGATTGCCATTGTCTTCATCGCTGTTGCGGCAAAGCCACCCGACGCATCGGGACAATCGCTTGGCGAACTGGACACAGGCTACAAGATACAACTGTTGTGGACAGAAGAGCCGCATGGCTTAGGTGCATCCATTATGAGCACAACCCTCTACCCATGCGTCGGGTACACGATTCGTTCCAGTGTTGAACGATCTCACGATACGCTACAAATATACATCGCCGGGTTGCTCTCGCCGACACCTTGTTTGCAGGATATGAATGAAGCGACAGGAACATGCTATCTGGGAAATATTGAAGGGGGTTCGTACTTTGTCGCAATATCTTATCGTGGCCGCCGGGACTTATATCGCCTCAGAATCGAGGACCGCGAACTGATTGTTCATCCAGTTCAAACAACATTTACCACAGTCCAAGATAAATAACTCGATGACTTCAATGAAAACTACTGCTCTGCTTTGTGGATACGGAGTACTATTACTATTGAGCACAGCTTTTACTCTTCCCGACCAACCGACGGTGTTTCTTCCAGGCACGCAACCAAATGTCGTCCAGGCCTTCGAAGCTTTCACCGCTTGCGCCGTTTGCCATCAGAATACTGGACCCACGAGGCCAGTCCGTATTGTTGGAGACTGGCGTGGCAGCATGATGGGACATGCAGCACGCGATCCCGTGACCTACGCGGCGATCGCCATTGCCAATAAATTTGAGGCGGGCGTTGGCGAGCTTTGCATTCGGTGTCACTCACCCACTGGCTGGCTGGAGGGGCGCTCAACGGGCGGCACAGGGGAATTGTTGACCGGGAACGATCTGAACGGTGTCTCGTGCGATTTCTGTCACAGAGCAAAAGATCCACTCATTCCCGATTCAACGGCGAATCCGCCTGTTCCTGGCTACGGCAACGCGATGTTTGTCGTTCAGGTACCACAATACCCAAAGAGGGGGCCCTTCACGGATGCAATGTCGCCCCATTTGTGGGTGGCAGATTCGTTCCAGCGTTCCTCCCGCCTCTGCGGTGTCTGTCATGACGTGAGCAACCCGGCACAGGCAATCGATCCGGTTACGCAGCCGCCTCATGAGTATGGAGTTGAACAGAGAACGTACAGCGAGTGGAAGCTCAGCTGGTATGCGACGCAAGGAGAAAACGGGACATGTCAGTCATGTCATATGCCGAAATACTCAGGGTATGGCGCATCGTTGCCAATGGCGCCGCTTCGACCGGACATTCCTGAGCATTCGTTCGCCGGGGCCAATACATTTACGCAGGATATCCTCCCCGATTTTTGGTTAGGACTTGACACCACGGCGTTGAATCTCGGGAAGAACCGCGGCATTCAGTCGCTTCGAAGCGCTGCGAATCTCGAAGCTACAGCATATCGACTCGGAGACTCGGTCACCGCTCTTGTGCGCATTACGAATCTTACCGGGCACAAACTCCCAACCGGATATCCGGAAGGCCGAAGGATGTGGCTCAACATCATTGGGATGAATGCGAACGGAGATACACTTTTCCAATCGGGGGCCTATGACTTAAGTTCTGCAGATCTCACCGTTGATGCTCAACTGAAGCTGTACCAAATCCGTTTTGGATTAACCGCGGCAACGGCGGCGACCTACAGCCTTCCACCCGGAATTTCGTTCTATCTTTCGCTGAACGATACCACCTTTGTCGATAACCGCATCCCGCCGCGCGGGTTTAACAATGCGGCTTTCCAATCGCATATGGCTCAACCCGTTGCATATTCATATGCAGACGGTGAATATTGGGATCTGACATCATACAAGATGCCCACGACGGTAACACAGGTTCAGGCAAATCTTCTGTACCAAACCACGAGCAAGGAGTACATCACCTTTTTGCGTGATGAAAATATTGGGAACTCCTTCGATTGGAATGATTGGGGAGACAGTCTATACACCGCGTGGAATCGGCAAGGCAAGTCACCTCCCGTGGTCATGAACACAATCTCCGTCGCCGTGACCGATTCAACCACCGGCCTCGGCGATCCGGTAGAAAATTTGCCGGTCGCCGTAAAGCTCAGGCAGAATTATCCCAATCCATTCAACCCGACAACAACAATCGAGTTCACCGTGGACAAGACCGCATACGTGAAACTGGTGTTGTTTGATGTGTTGGGACGCGAGGTGAGGACAATTATCAAGGGACGTGTCCTCGCTGATACGTACCGCATCCCTGTAGATGGTTCAGGACTGACAAGCGGGATTTATTTCTACAGGCTCACTGCGAACAATGAATTTCGCGAAACGAAGAAGATGGTGTTGATGAGGTAGGACTCTTCATCTCCAGAATCTATACGAATTGATTGAAGATAGGAGTTCATTGAACTCTGTGTTTAGATCGTTCAAAACCTCGTTTACTCTCTTCTTGTCATATATGAGTTTCAAAGCAGGGTTCCGGTGACTTGATCAACATGTCTTCGCATACTCCCCCGAAAAACAAAAAACGGCCTGTCCTTGTTGGACAGGCCGTCATTGTGTCAATTCGACTACTTGCTATTGCGGGACGCCGATAACGTCACGAATGCGTTTGAGAACTTCGTTCGGCAGATAGGGCTTCTGTATGAAATCAACCGCACCTCCCTTGAGCGACCCGTACTTGAAGTTGTGATCGAATTTGCCAGTTCCGAACATCACTTTCACCGCCGGATTGATTCTCTTCATATTCTCGTACGCTTCCCAGCCGCTCATCTTGGGCAAGCCGAGATCTGTCAAGACGAAGTCGATGTCATCCTGATTGCCTTCATAGATTTTTACTGCCTCTTCCCCATCGATCGCAGTCAAAACGGTATATCCCTCATCTTCCAGAAGTGTCTTCATGGATTCAAGAAGGAGTTCTTCGTCTTCGACCAGCAGAATGGTTTCATGCCCGCGGCGAACCTCTTCCAGTCGTCCGGTTTCGTTGACTACCGTGGTAAGCCCCTTCTCCGGCAACGGCAAGTAAAGTGAGAATGTTGTCCCCTTGCCTACATGGCTTTCGACGTCCACAAATCCCCGGTGGCTCTGCGCGACACCGTACACGACTGCGAGTCCAAGGCCAGTTCCCTTGCCGGTTTCCTTCGTTGTAAAGAACGGCTCAAAGATCTTGCTCTTTGTTTTCTCATCCATTCCAACGCCCGTGTCACCTACACGAATTACCGCATATTCGTCTGCACGAGCATCGGGGAATTTCGATCGTACTTCATTGCCGCTGACACGTTTTGTTTGCATTGTAATAACGCCCTTGGGCTCCTCTGAACCGTTGGTCATTGCATCCCTGGCATTCACGCAGAGATTCAGCACGGCCTGGTGCATCTGGTTCGCATCCGAAATGGTTGTCGTCAGCGAATCATCAAACTGCACATCGAAGGTGATCGACTTCGGGAATGTCGATTGAAGCATCGACAAAAGATCCTGAAGTGAAGCATTGATTTCGACCGGCTCGAAGACTGCTTCGGCTTTTCGCGCGAACGTCAACAGCTGGCGCACCATCCCGGCTGCACGGTCGACGGCCTTCTTGATCATCTTGACCTTGCTCGGAATTGCATCCAGACCCGTACCCGGACGCTCCAGAAGTGATGCGTAGGCAAGAATGATTGTCAGCGTATTGTTAAAGTCGTGAGCGATACCGCCGGCAAGCGTCCCGAGGTTCTCCATCTTCTGTGCCTGACGGAACTGGTCTTCCAACTGTTTTCGCTCCGTGTTGTCAAAGATATAGCTCTTAATCTCCTTCAGCTCCCCCTTATCGTCGAATGTCCCGATTACGTTCTGCACCACGTGGACAGAGGCGCCGTCGACTCTCTGCAGCTCGAGTTCGTAGTATTCAAGCTTCTTCTTTTCCTTAAGGAGCTTGATGAACGAGTCATAGGACTTCCGGCCCGGGAAGAGTGAGATGGTGTTTGTCCCCATTGCCGCTTCAACTGACTTGAAACCGAAGATGTGCGCAAAAGCCGGATTGCACGAAAGAAGCTTTCCTCCTGGGGTTGCAATGATGTCTCCCGTAATATCTTCCATGAAGAACTTCCGGTACTTTTCTTCCGAGGCCTTCATCGCCTCTTCCGCTTTCTTTCGTTCCGTCACATCGTTGATCAGCACAAGCCATGCATCACGTCCCTCGAAGCTCAGCTGAATCGATGTGAGCTCAACGTCGATGACGGAGCCGTCTTTCTTCCGGTGCCGCCAGTAGCCCGAGGTTTGCATTTTCAATCCTGCCTGCGCCAGACGATTCACGAGCGACGTATCGTCTGCAAGCGGGAGAATGTCACAGATATTCATACGGCCAAAATCCTGACGCGAATAGCCATATGTACGGACCGCCGCGTCGTTCACCACAAGGAACTCGAACGATTGTGCGTCGTACACCATCAACGGACTCGGATTGCTTTCAAACAACGAGCGATAACGCGCTTCACTCTCGAGGAGCGCTTTTTCGGCAGCTTTCCGCTCGCTGATATTCCGGGCCACTCCAACGAATCCGATAATCTCTTCGTTTGCGAGGACTGGCGTGAAGGAAAACTCCATCGGCAAATGAGAACCATCTTTGCGGATTACGTCTACGTCGAAAAATCCTTCCTTTGCATTCTCTTCAAACACTCTCTTCGCGAAGCGGCGGAGGGATTTGGACTCGGACAGGAATTCTTCCAGGGATCTGCCGATCAACTCCATTTCCGTGTAACCCAAGGCAGACACGGCTCCACCCTGGACCATTTCGATTTCGAACTTCTCATCTGTTTTCAGGAGAATGTCATTCATCGCTCCAAGCGCCGAGCGCATGGCCTGATACGGCGTATTCATTGAAATCCGATGACGGAACACTAGGTACACAACCACCGTCAAACCGAGAGTCGAAGTGATAAAGAAAAGGCTCGAGCTATTCTCGAAAAAGGTCGTGAGGACGGATAGCGTAAACGGCGTCGGAAGCAGAAGCATGAGAATTGCAAACCCGACGAACAAGAGATTTGACCGGACACCTTTCTCCTTAAATCCATTAATCGATGAATACAACAGGGCAACGCCAACGGTGAACAGAATCGACATCCACGTGATGTAAAAAATATGTCCGTGCGGCGTTACGCCCTGCGGAGTGAACGGTACCGGAATAAAGCCGAGCAGGAGCAGCCCGTAACTGAACATGCCGGCAAAGTAATTCATAAAAAGAACCGCCTTCGAATTGAGAATCTCATACCGTCGGACGAAAATCAGCATGAAGTGAATAAAGAAGAACGGAAACAGAGAAAAGAGAAATGCAGTCGTCGAACCCAACGCACGCAGTGCTAGACCCTCGGTTTGATGGCTGACAAAATACCCGGTCACACCCAATCCCACAAGCATCAAAACGCAGAAAACATAAAACTGGGCGAGAACATTTTTCCGAGAGCGGATCAATATGATACAGGCTAGCAACACGTTAATGATGCTATAGCCGAATGAAACATAAAAATAAAACATCAGGTCCCCCTGGTGGTGTTCGTATATGAATACACTTAAAGCTGACTTTTCGTTTACAGAGAAACTTGCGAACTCATTTCACAATACTTGATGACGATGCAACTCCCTATACCTTAATATCTTGCTTGCATCGATTTTTCGTGGAAGCGCATGCAATAAAGCACAAAATCACGGTGTGTTATATGAGCCTAGGCACAAGGAAGTCGGTGATGACATGGGTAGCAACGAAGTCTGCTCAAAACACGCCTGGTAGAGTATGCTTGACCATGAGGTGTACACATGACCACTACCTCGCGTGACGGTACGCATATGCGAACGAGTACATGATCGATATCGACGAAAAATATTTCCGGAAGGAGAGCTCAACGCCGTACCCGCGCTCGGTTGCATTCACCTGTCATCTTTCCTATCTTTTGTCCGTTCAAATCGCATTGAACTACTCACACATTGCAACCCGAGACAACACCAAAGGGTGGACGAATGTCCTACGCGCACATCATCGTTTTACAGCAGGATCTCTACGCCGTCGTTCAGATTAATCGCCCCGAAGTTCTGAATGCCCTTAATGTCACACTAATGCACGAACTTGTCGATGCCCTGGAGAGTCTCGATACATCCCCGGAAGTTCGTTGTATCATTATTACAGGGAATGAAAAAGCATTCGCGGCGGGTGCTGATATCAAGGAAATGGCGGAGGCCTCATCGATGGAGATGCTGCAACGAGACCAGTTTGCCCGATGGGACCGGATCCGGAAAATAAGAAAGCCGCTTATTGCAGCAGTCAGCGGGTTTGCGCTCGGCGGCGGCTGTGAACTGGTTATGACATGCGACCTGGTGGTCGCCTCGGAAACAGCTCTGTTCGGCCAGCCGGAAATTAACATCGGGGTGATGCCTGGCGCCGGCGGCACACAAAGACTCACCAGGGCCGTAGGAAAAGTGAAGGCGATGGAGATGATTCTCACCGGGCGAATGATCTCTGCGGCAGAGGCCTTACAGTGGGGACTAATTAACAAGGTCGTCCCGGTCGAGTATTATCTTGAAGAAGCAAAGTCATGGGCAAGTGAAATCGCAAGCAAGCCCCCCATCGCCGTGCGGTTAGCAAAGGAATCAGTATTGAAAGCGTTCGATACAACAATAGAGGGAGGACTTGAATTTGAACGCAAAAACTTCTACCTCCTCTTTTCTTCCGAAGACCAGAAAGAAGGAATGAGCGCTTTCTCTCAGAAACGAAAACCTGAATGGAAGGCGAAGTAATCAAACGTTGATTTGTATAGCAAAGGCCTTGGAATGACTTTTGGAACTCTTCTTTACAAAGTCGAGGGCGGCGTCCTTACGATTATCTTGAACCGTCCGGATGTCTATAATGCGTTCAATGAACAGATGAAGAAGGAGTTACTGGAAGCATTAAAGGTCGCAGAGAAGGATCCGGCTGTTCGATGCCTTGTTCTACGCGGGGCGGGTGACAAAGCCTTCTGTTCTGGCCAGGACTTAAAGGAGCACGCGGGGCAGAAACGATCGTTGAAGGAATCGCTCGAGCGGGCGTACAATCCTATTATTCGAAAACTTCGCTCCATTGAGAAACCGATCATCGCGATGATCAATGGAGTGGCCGCGGGCGCAGGATGCAGTGTCGCTCTTGCCTGCGATATGCGGATCATGTCTTCGTCCGCAAAGCTGATACAGGCTTTCGTGAGAATCGGTCTCGTCCCCGACACCGGCGCTCACTGGTTTCTTCCCCGATTGGCCGGCCAGGCCCGGGCATTTGAATACGCCGCCACTGGCCGCGATGTACCTGCCGACGAAGCCGAGCGCGTAGGCATTGTCAATAGAGTAGTTTCACCAGCCGAACTGGAAAAAGTAACGCTGGACCTTGCGCGTTCATTTGCTGGAGCACCCACTCGATCTATCGGCCTGATTAAGAGAACGCTCAACAAATCGCTTTCAAGCGATCTGGCCTCGATCCTCGAGTACGAAGCATATGCTCAGCAAATTGCTTCAGAAAGTGAAGATCACAAAGAAGGAATCAAGGCTTTTCTTGAAAAGCGTAAGCCTGAGTTCAAAGGAAACTAGTTAAAAACCACCCGCAACCAGTTGATTCTCGCAACTGGAATCTCTATACTTTTTCCGACCTCATTTTCAATCCGACATTTGCAGGAACATGATCAAAACTGTAGGGATTGTTGGCGCCGGCACGATGGGCGCAGGTATCGCCCAGGTAGCTGCGCTCGCCCGATTTGAGGTGCTCTTATTTGACGCCTCTCAGGAGGTCCTGCGGGGTGTTTCCGGCCGCCTTAAAGGTGAATTTCGAAGAGGGGTTGAAAAGGGAAAAGTCTCCGCCACTGAGGCGACAGAAGCATTGGCGAGTATTGAGATCACGAAGAGTCTGAATGTCATGGGAAACGCAGATATCGTGATTGAGGCTGCAGTCGAAGATCTTTCCGTGAAGCGCGAGATTTTCAAAAAGCTTGATGCGATCGTTCCCACTCATGCAATCCTTGCGACCAATACATCATCCCTTTCCGTTTCTTCGATAGCCTCCTTCACCAAGACCCCGGATTCGGTAATCGGGATGCACTTTTTTAATCCGCCGCCCATCATGAAGCTCGTAGAGGTCGTCAGGGGAAAAGAAACTTCACTCGACACTGTCAAAGCAACAGTTGACCTCGCAACGCGCATGAAGAAGATGCCTGTAGTGTGCAAAGATACTCCAGGGTTCATCGTCAACCGTGTGGCGCGTCCATTCTACGGCGAGGCTCTGAGACTGCTGGGCGAGGGCATTGCCTCAGTCGAAGAGATCGACCGTATCGTCAAACAATCCGGTGGGTTTCGCATGGGTCCTTTTGAGTTAATGGATTTGATCGGCATCGACATCAACTATGCAGTCACGAAGTCCGTCTACGAACAGTTTTTTCAAGAACCACGCTTTCGTCCACATCCTCTGCAGCGGCAAATGGTGGAAGGAGGAACACTTGGTCGCAAAACAAAAAAAGGCTTCTACGAGTACCAGTAAATCTGGCTTTGACCCAAAGGGAAAGACCCTCTTTATCGTTGGCGAGTCTCCTCTCGTGGAAGAATATGGCGTCCGTTGTGTTGCAAGGGGTTTCACCGTTCATGCGCGGATTACCTCGACTGAAAAAGACATTCGGATTGCCCCTCCAAAGGGAGTAAAGATTGTCAAGAAGGCCTCACCCGGTACGTATCTTGGACTCGAACTCACAAATACTTCCACCGAATCCAAAAGAAGAAATCTTGTGGAGTTGGATTCGATTCTCCCTGCACACACCTTTATTCTCTCATCTTCAATTACAACCACAGTCGCGGAACAAACAACCTGGGTTACGCATCCAAGCCGCATTGTTGGACTCGCCGCCCTCCCCTCCCTGCTGGAAGGAGAGTTGATCGAATTCACTCTTCCTCCACACCCGGAGATTGCCGCGTCAACAAAGGCAAAAGAATTCGCCCTGGCGCTGGGGAAAGAATCAGCCTTTGTGCAGGATACGATCGGCATGGCTCTCCCTCGTATCATCTGCATGCTTGCCAATGAAGCGTGCTTCGCCATTGCCGAGGGGGTGGCAACAGCATCAGACATCGATACTGCAATGAAATATGGAACGAACTACCCACACGGACCTATCGAGTGGGCGGAAAAAATCGGAGTAAGACAGGTTTATGCGGTGATGCAAGCCCTCGCGGATAGTTTCGGAGAAGATCGATATCGAGTGGCGCCTCTCCTTCATCGATCGGCGCTATTAAATGTTGTCCCCGGGCGTTAGAGTGTAAGCCTTTGCAAAATGTTTTTTTTTCATCTATCTTTAATAAAGAATTCTTCCAGCTTAGCACTGAGGTTTCATATGCGTTATCCA
>QKGJ01000137.1 GCA_003251275.1 Ignavibacteria bacterium | reverse complement strand
TTCGAACAGGAAGGGCGAATCAAGAATTCGCACTTTCGGGGCAATCTCCCCCAGACCAACGCCCGTGAGGCCTGCGCTATGAATCTGTCCAACACGCATTTTGCGAATAAAATCCTTGTCCTCTCCCTGAACTCCACCGGCATAAATCTTGAACCCAAGGCGTCCACCGCTCTCCTTTCGAATCGCGGTATCGTACTCTCTCATCACGTTCACCCACGAGGTTCCATCGGGAGCAAGCGTTGCAAACTTGATCGTATGCTCTTGTGCATCCACATCAGTCCACAAAAGAGAAAGAAAGAGTAAGACAACTGTTTGTTTCATAAGATACATTTCTATTTCTCCCTAACCATCACATTGCATTGTTGGGTGATTGTACTCTCTGCCTGCAGAAAAAGTTCTCTTCAAAAGAGCTCATTGCGGCGCTGGGCCAACAATTGTCCTTTTTTCTTCGCAATCGCGTTGGGGAGGCGGGCATCGGGCAGGACATCGAGCGAGGTTGTTTCAACGACTGCGAGCAGCCGATCGAAAAGCTCTTCGTCCAGCGTTTGCACCGCAACGTACCTGGCATAGTATACCTGGATCATAAGAAATTTTCCTTCGGTCATGCGAAGGGCCTTCTCAAAGTACTCCTTCGCAAGCTCCGGGTCGCCTCCAAGAAATTTTGATCGGCTTCCGTAAAGTGCTCCGAGAAAAAGGTAGGCTCCGCCGTGATAAAAGCTCGAGTCCTTTTCCGCAACAAATCGCATCATCACCTCAACCCGGGGCAGTCCCGCGATGGCATCAGGGTTGGTAAGACTCAAGTTGATATAACTTCCCCATCCGAAAGCGGTCCAGAAGACTGCGGGTACGTCATACTTGTCAAGATGTGACAGATATGTCCGAAAGTCATCGACGGAACCATCCAGGGCTTGTTGAAACTTCTTATCCTGCCTCAACATGCGCAAACCGTAGTCACGTCCGCGAAGATAGAAGTTCCGGGCACGATCCTGGTCCTCATCTTCGACAAATCCGAGGCTATAGCTGCTGTACCCTTCACTCAGCAGTCGTAGCAGTTTCTCATTGTCAGGCTCATTCTCCAGCATCACCTCAAGTAGTTTGAGGTTTCCTGGAAGAGCCTGCTCGGCAAACGCAAGGTCGTTTTCACGAGTGAATCCCGCATATCCATCCTCCACAATGCCCCCAACCGTGGAGACGGCAATGGTTTGTATGCATCCCGCTGCAATCAGTGAGATGAAGAGAAGAAGAAAGGTGGTCAGCGATTTCATTTTTTGAGGATACTCTGGAACGTGAGGGTGTGAATATAGACAAAATCGTCCAAGATTCCAAAACGGCATTTTGCAACTCATGAAGGAATGCTGTACTTTTTTGAGAAGTCCAGAACATCGTCGCTCCCGTTGTATGAAAATCCTTGTCGTCGAAGACGAAAGAAAAGTTGCCCGGCTCATTCAGCAAGGACTGGAAGAGGAAGAGTACGAAGTTGCTGTTGCCTATGATGGCGAGGAAGCATGTGCGCTTGCGTCCGCAAACAACTTTGATCTTCTTGTGGTTGATGTTATGCTTCCGGGAAAGAGCGGCATTCAAGTCGTGAACGAACTTCGCACATCGGGTGCCACGATGCCGATTCTTATGCTGACCGCCAAAGCATCGACGGAAGACAAAGTTGCCGGCCTGGACAGCGGTGCAGATGACTACCTCACCAAACCATTCGCCTTCGAGGAGTTCCTGGCGCGAGTCCGATCATTGCTGCGTCGTGGAACCCAGGACAAATCCACGGTTCTGAGTTTATGCGACCTGCAACTCGATACGGTAAGCCATAAGGCAAAACGGGGAGGACAAACGATCGACCTTACGTCAAAGGAGTACGCTCTTCTTGAATATCTCCTTCGGAACAAGGAACGTGTCGTCACCAGAGCAGCGATCTCAGAACATATCTGGGAATATAATTTCGACACTGGGACGAATATCATCGATGTGTATGTGAATCATCTTCGGAACAAGATCGACACCTCTGCTCACCCCAGGCTTATTCATACAGTCCGTGGTGTGGGGTACGTTATGAAAAAGGAATAGCATGCGTTTCGGCCTCCGATCTATACGAGCCCGTCTCACTTTCTGGTATACCCTTCTGGTGTTTGGCACGCTGGTAGCCTTCAGTGTAATCTCATATTACTACACGAGCGAAAAGCTCTCAGAGAATCTTGATATCTCCCTCGGTAAAGAGGTCCGGTGGGTGCAGAATTTTATTCAGCCCCGCACCAGCAAGATCAAGCCGAGCAAGCGTTCCATTGAGGCGCTATTAAGCAGAAAACCCCTTCCGCTTCCCCCTTCCGAGGTAAAGGACTCGAGTGATGCGAATCCTCAGGAAGATAACGCGGCCGATGAGATCTGGAATCAAATTTATGAGCACACACTCCTCAGTCCGAAGAAGACCTATATCCAGGTTGCCGATAAGAAAAAAACGATCCTTTACCGTTCGTACAGCCTGGGAGAAGACAGTCTGATGGTTCCGGATAGCCTATCGCTGGACGTCACCCAGCTTTCGACTGTCGACCTTTTGGGCGAACCGGTTCGCGTTGCGGCAGTCCGAGATAAGAACTTTGTCATTCTGATCGGCTATCCCCTCGCCGAACTCCGGGAGGCACTGGAGAATCTCTTTTCCATCTTCAGGGTTCTCATTCCGATTGCGATTCTGATCTCTGTTATTGGCGGACTCTACCTGGCTCATACATCTCTGCGGCACGTCGACGACATTACCCGTCGCGCAAGAAGGATCACTGCAGAAAACCTCGACCAAACGATCCCTGAACGCAAAGTCAACGACGAAATTGGTCGGCTGGTGACAACCATGAACGACATGATCCGAAGGTTGCACGACTCCTTTGCCCAGATCAAGCAGTTTTCTGGCGATGCATCTCATGAATTGAGAACACCGCTCACCATTATGCGGGGAGAGATTGAACTTGCACTGCGAACGACGAAATCACCAGAAGAATACCGGAGGGTTCTTGCAAGTTCACTTGAAGAACTCCTCCGGATGAGTGCCATTATCGATAATCTTCTGACATTGGCGAAGGCGGATCAGGGGCTATTCGAAACAACCCTCTCCGAGGTGAAGTTGGAAGAGCTGGTGGAGGAATTGCGTGAGGACAGTGAGACGCTTGCTGAATCCAAAGGCATTACCGTCACTCTCGACGAGAACGAACCGATGACGATCGTAGCCGACGTGGTGAAACTACGCCAGCTTTTCCTCAATTTAATTTCCAATGCGATAAAGTACACACCGGTGGGGGGGGCGGTGCGAATCTCCATGAAAAGGGAAAATGGATCTGCTTTGTTTCAGGTTCAGGACACGGGAATTGGAATTCCTCCCCAAGAGATAGATAAGATCTTCAATCGCTTTTACCGTGTCGATAAAGCCAGATCGCGCGAGCTCGGCGGTTCGGGCCTGGGTCTCTCAATCGCAAAGTGGATTGCGGAACTTCACCGAGGCGTCATTACCGTAGAGAGTGAAGTCCAAAAAGGATCCATCTTCACCGTCCAGCTCCCTCTTAATTAGTCCTTCCTACAAAAAAGCCCCACCGTGAGTTGCGGTGAGGCTCTTTTCAACACCCGGGTTGTTAGAAATCTGAACCAAAGGACACGTAATACTTCGGCTTCGAAAAGTGCGAGTAGTTCCACGCCCATGCGATGTCCAGGCGGATGAAGAACGCGAGGAAGTAGAGCCGCATACCCGTTCCCATCCCCATGAGAAGGTCTTTTGTGACGATCTCCCCTTCCGCATTGCGTGTAAATGCCTTGTATGCCTTGCCCTCGGTCCATGCGGAACCCATATCGAAAAATATGTTCCCGCCGATACTCTGTAACCCGATTGGCAGCGGACCGGCCTGAAGGAATGCAAAGAGAGGATAGCGCAGTTCGAAGTTAAACAGAGTATATTTGCTCCCAATCTGTGCGTTGTAATTGTATCCGCGAAGCGGCGTGCCCGTTTGCAGGAACAGGAAATCCTCTGCATTTCGAATCGGGAAACCCCGATCAAACGTCGGTGCAATCCAATTGTCAATTCCTCCAATAATAAACTTCTGGGGGTTGGGTCCAAAACTGCCTCCACCGGACAATCGAAGTCCGATACTGTAGAACCTCCCCAGTCGCAGATACGTCCGATAGTCCGCCATAACATTCACAAATCCGATTCCGCTGGCTCCAAGCTTTGGGGTGCCGAACACACTGAGAGAATATCGGGAGCCATTCACCGGCGAAAGGAAACCCCATAGCGAGTTATCGTGAGTGTAACTCAACGACGGAACGACAACGGTACGGCGTTGTACCGGGTCGGTGATTTGATCAAGATTCTCGCGGGAGATATCATACCAGGTGACACCTGCTTCAATTCTTTTGAAGCGGCTCAAGGGGTATGAGGCAGAAGCACCGGCTCCATATGTGCGAAACCGATAGAGACTTCCGCCGAAAATATCATCGACCACAACGAAGCGTGCGCTATGGAAACCCGAGAAGACATAATCAATTCGTTCTGGCAAGTAGTAGTATTGTAAACCGTAGTCGCTGTTCTTGAGATCAAGGAGTAA
>QKGJ01000072.1 GCA_003251275.1 Ignavibacteria bacterium | reverse complement strand
GAGTATCCCCTGATGCGGATCGCGCCTGTCTTTCCGAACAACAATCCGGTTGTGAAAATAGTCTGCCCGCCATGAACCAAACGGTCCGCTTGGTAGAGAGTCCCGATATCCCGCGTCATGCAATAGCACAGAACCTTTGCTCATCAACAGAACAATGCTGTTCTCATCGGAGTGACCATGCGTCATCTTCTCGTGTTCAACGGTGATGGTGTTGCGGAGATACTCCTTGTACGGATATCCCCATTTCCCTTCATCGCAATAGTTCAGTAAAAGATACGTGCTGGTATCAGCCCATCCATTCCGAAAAACGACCTTCTTGCCAATGACATCATCAAGAACATCCTGGCTGAGACTTTTCGGCTGCTCGGGCTGTATCGATTCATCGGCCCATCGGAATGCGTCGCTGAGCGAATAGGACTCGCCGACTCCAAGTGTGTCCATCCGGCTGGTGGCGGTGCGGAAAATGGACTGTGCTGCCCACTTTATAACAGGATCCTTGTAGACCGCAGCGCCCTTTTCAAAAATTGCCACGAATCGCAGTGCTCCCGAAGCGGAGTTCCACGCCGCATCTCCATAATCCGGAATCGTTCCGCTTGGAGCAATGAGTCTTGCGTAATAGTCAAGATAGTAGTGTATCATGGGAGAGGTATAAACATCCTCTCTGCCTGCCGCTTCAGCATACGAAAAGAGAGCATGCAACCACACGGGGTTGTAATTCGATGCATCTTCGATTTCCCAGTTGTTAATATTATCGCTCGCGATAGCCTCAGCCATTTTCTTCCACTTCGCTGCATGAGGATGATCGGGAAAGGCGAGAAACGCGTAGTACAATGCCTCCGCCCTGAGCATGGCGCGGTTGTGCGTTCCCCATTCGGGAAAGTGGAAAATATAATCGACGCTTTGCGCTATATCCTTTTCAATTTTTGCCTTCGTCGCGGCATCCATCACTCCGCTCTTCCGTATCCTCAGGTATGCGCGTACATAGGGAGGAAAGTAGAAGAAATTCGAGAGCGACGGGACACCGTCGGCGTACTCTGCACGGGACTTCGCATAATCTTTCGGTAGAACCTCGCGCAGGTCACCGTATGAAGCAAGGAGTTGAGCAGCATTCTCGGCATACGACTTTTCATTCGTCTGCTCATACAGGAAAGCCAATGTGCTTGCCAGATACACGGGATGGGCGGGCGCGTCATAGCCCCATAACATGTTGGGCTTGCTTGTTTTCTTCCAGTGATCGATGATGTCCGGATTGTTGGCCCAGGCCTTTTCGGTGACTTTCTTAATCTCGGCCAGATACAGCGCTTTCTGCGAGTAGGAACTATTATGAAGGAACGATATAACCGCTATCAGTAATAAGACTTTGTTCATCTATAATCCTTGATATATAATTGTCGGTAATCGCTTAGTGGAAGCATTCAGCGGTATTGCAGAAAAAAATATTTGTCGCGGTTTAAGCACCTTCGAACACCCGATCGGCAACCATAAGTAGACCGCCTTGATCATACGCTGCACAGAGTGCCGCGTAATCCCCTATTGACTCACCGAGCGCCGCTGGAACAATTTTACATACAGCAGCGGCTTCCGCCAGAACTTCTTCGGCATATATTCTCAGGGCAGGTTCAATCAGCTCGTCTTGTAACCTCGTCCCGAGGCCGCCAAGAATCACGCGCTGCGGATTCAGAAAGTCGACGACGATCGCAAGACCTCGCCCAAGGTATAATGCCGCTTTGTCGAACACCGTTTTCGCCTCGACCGAGCCTGTCTTGTACGCTTCATACAATTGAACTACCGACACCTGATCGCTCCAGAGTTCAGGGTGCATCAAATGGGCAAGCTTTCCCAGACCGCTACCGCTTCCATATCCTTCTAGAGAGCCAGATTTTCCATAACAATGCGGACCCGTTTCCGCAATGCGGATGTGACCGATCTCCCCTGCAACATCGCTCGTTCCACGATACAGCCTTCCATCAAGGATGAATCCGGCGCCGAATCCTGTTCCCATCGTTATGAAGACGATGTTTCGAAATCCTTTGCCCGCCCCGAAGTAGAATTCCGCAAGAGCGCCAGCATTCCCATCATGCTCGATATACACCGGAAGACCAAATCGATCTGTCAGCAGTTTCTTCAGGGAGATGTTATCCCACCCCGGTAAGTGTGGCGGCGATTTGATGATGCCGTTCATCACATCCAGAGGACCCCCAATAGAAACGCTCAGAGCGGAAACAGAGTCAACGGTCTCGAGTGTTGCGCGTACACGATCGCAAATATCATCAAACACCATCTCAAATCCTCTGGCCGGATTTGTTGCAAACTGTTGCCGAGAATGAATCCGGCCTTCATTGTCGGCGAGAACAACAGCCGTTTTTGTCCCACCCACATCCAGGCCCACAATCGTCTTGATATTCTTCTCCTTGGTCATTTCGTAAGGAATTGAAGCAAGATCTCGGAGCAGCGAATCACTTGATCCGTTTCAACAAATTCCGTCGCGGTGTGTGCCTGCGCGATATCGCCTGGACCAAACACGACTGTCGGGATGCCGGAATTGTTATACACCCCTGCATCCGTTGCATACTGTGCGGTCTCCACAACGCATTCCCCATTTATTGTTTCGATGACACTGGCCAATCTCTGCACAAACGGATTCTCGGGAGAGACATCGATTCCACCAATGGAGATATGAGGCTTTTCGAACTCATATTTTGCAACATTCCGTAATGCAGACTCCACAGACTTTAGAATTCCGTCCTCTGTTTCTTCGGGAAGGGTGCGACGGTCGATTTCTATCCAGCAGCGATCCGGGACTATATTGACAGCCTGACCTCCTTCTATCACACCGACATTCAACGTCGGCGTCCCGAGCTGGGGGTGCTTTGGTCGTTGGATTAATTCTGCCCCGTGGGCCTGGAGCCGAGAAAGAACAATTCCCATCGTGTAGATTGCATTGTCACCGCGATCAGGATACGCGGAGTGTGCAGCAGTCCCCTTCGTGACAACCCTCCAGCGCAGCACTCCCTTGTGAGCGCGGACGATGCGAAGTTGAGTCGGTTCACCGACGATGCCAAACTCCGCGTTCAATCCATTGTCAATCGCGCAACGCGCACCGGTAAAACCATATTCCTCATCAGAAACAGCAGCGACCACAATATTATATTTCAACCCGCTTGATTTATTCGCAAACATGCAAACCGTATGAAGGAAGCAGGCTAGCGAAGCCTTTGCATCGCACGCACCGCGACCATACAGACGTCCATCAGCTATTCTCGGGTGGAATGGCTCGATGGTCATGTTCTCTGCATGAACGGTATCGAGATGCGCCTCGAGCAGCACTGTCTGTCCTGCTCCCGAATCAACATATGCGACAACGTTGGGACGATGAGGCGTCACCTCATACGTCTTCACGTCAACGCCACTCTGGCGCAGGACGTCAGTTACATAATCAGCAATTGTCTCTTCGTTGTATCCAACTCCGATGTGGGTGCGGCCCATTGGGTTCATGCTGGGAATCGCAACAAGATCAGCAAGAAAGCGGAAAAGAGGCTCGTGGCTGTTCATCACGTCAGTCCTCGACCACAGCAAGGACTCGGGCGGGCGCGCCATCTCCATTTGTGATGAGCAACGGCGCTGCAATCAGTTTCACCATTCCCGCCGAAAGACCCTTCATGTTATTCAAATTTGTAACAAGCGGAATTCCTTTTTTCAGCAGGGTATAGTGCACGTCCAACTTGAATGGCGTATCGGCGGCCAAGAGTTTAATATTCTTCGAAACGAGAAACTCCGCTGCATCATTCGAAATCGGTGGATAGGTCTTATAATAATCCGGCGAACCGAAATGCACATCCCAGCCGGTCTTCACGATCACCCCAATTCCCTCGCGAAGATTCACCATCCGAAATTCCTCCGCCGAGATCCCGCGATTCGGTTCACGTGGAGTAAAGTCGATTACCTGCGCATCCACGTACCAGAGGGAAGGATCATATGCGTCCATTGTGAGACCGCCTTCCAGGACATGGCTGGGTGCATCGATATGCGTCCCGGAGTGTGTTCCGATGCTAAGCCGGTGAACGACGCAGAGATTATCCGCGTAGTTTGCCGTCGCCTCTAACCTGGTCGCGGGATGCCAGGGAAAATAGACCGGCAGATCGCTGTTGATCGGATGAGTCAGGTCAAAAACTCTCATGTTCTCTCTTCAAAGACGTTGGGCTGTGTCCAGGAGATTCTTCCTTTTTAACTGGTCCCGGAATCCAGACAATCACATCTACAGGACACGCTTCGAAGCAAAGGCCGCAACCAGTACAATTCTTTGGGACAATAGCCGCCACACGCTTGTATGGATGGGCCGGGCGATCTTCCATTACAATTGCATCAAAGAAGCACAACGGAACACAACGGTCACATGCAATACATCCATCCTGCAGGACATCTGCAATAGGTGGAAACTCTTTCACGAAGTCGGGAGGGAGAGGCGGTAACCCGAGATATTTCTCCTTTTTGCTATCGCCAGACATTGCGTGCCCCTTCGATAGGTTCACCGGACCAACGGACGGAAGCTCTTCTATTAAATCGCTACCTTCTCCAAAAACGTACTGTCCTTCAGATATGTCACTTTTTACCGGATAACTCACGG
>QKGJ01000015.1 GCA_003251275.1 Ignavibacteria bacterium | reverse complement strand
CATGGTCTTCAGCATTATGAAACTACCGAAGCTCTTTCCTGAATTCTCATTTGTCATGGAATACGGCCCGCAACGGCATGTCCAGAGTTAACATGTCTCAGAAGAGAATAGGCGTCGTTGTCGCGGCTGGGGGCACGGGCAAGCGCTTTGGAGGAAGAACTCCGAAGCAATTTCTCAAGATTAAGAAGAAGACCATTCTCGAGTATTCTGTCCGGGCGTTCACCCGGGTGGGTGATATTCAAGATGTCGTTGTTGTTGCTCCGAAGGAATTGGTAAAGCGCGCCGAGAAAGTCATTGCAACAATTCCATTCAAAGGGACGAAAACGGTTGTTGCCGGCGGTCGAGAGCGGCAGGATTCCGTGTGGATTGGGTTGCATGCGTTCAGCGTTCAGCCCGATATCGTTCTGGTCCATGACGCGGCGCGTCCACTGATTGAACCGGTGATCATCCGAAAGGTCATTGCCGCATTGCGAGATTACCCCGCAGCCGTTGTCGGTGTAAAGGTAAAGGATACTGTTAAGGTTGAAGGGCAGTCAGGGTTTTTCACCGGCACTCTTGACCGAAGGAGTCTCTGGACTGTGCAAACTCCTCAAGGCTTTCATTTCAGAGTGTTACTCGACGCGCATCGAAAGGCAAACGAGGAATCCTTCCTGGGAACAGACGAAGCATCGCTCGTGGAACGACTTTCTGTTCCGGTGAAAATAGTCGAAGGCGATAAGAGGAACGTAAAAGTGACCACGCGAGATGATCTTAGGCTCATAGCAGAATGGATCAGCTGAAAGATAGGTAAAAGTGGCAAAAACAAAGTTTTCCACCGGCAATCCATGTTTGCATGTCTGATTTCCATTGGCTATCTTTTCAGGCATTGTTTTGGGTTAAGGGGGTTGATGTTTTTTGTATTGAGGGTTTATGATTCCTATTGGTATCATTTCTGTCCTGAGCTATCTGATCGGTTCAATCCCGACCGCAATTATCGTTGGGAAGCTCAAACGCGGAATCGATATTCGCCAGCATGGCAGCGGCAATGCTGGGGGGACGAATGTTATCCGAGTACTGGGTTGGCGATGGGGTGTCCTGGTTATTGCTATGGATATGGCAAAGGGACTTCTCGCCACGCTGGTCATCTCGCGCCTGATGTTTGGGGCGCTTCCTTTCGCGAACAAAACTCCGTTTGATGACTTCACGGTTGTCCAAATCATAGCGGGCTGTTGCGCCATCCTCGGTCATATCTGGACATTGTTTGCCGGCTTCAAGGGTGGAAAGGGCATTGCAACGGCCGGAGGAATGCTGATTGGGATTGCGCCGATCGAAGTTGCGGTCTCGTTTGGTGTGTTCGCGATTGTCTTTCTTATTTCCCAGTACGTTTCCCTTGGTTCATTGAGTGCGGCGGTCGCATTTCCTTTGACAATGTTTTTCCGTGAGAATATATTTTTGGTTGATATTGAAGGGTACAATACACTTATCTTCTTTAGCATAGGAATAGCATTGCTCATTATCTGGACGCATAGAACCAATGTGAAGCGCCTTCTGGCCGGGACGGAAAACCGCATAACGAATATGCCCTTCTTCCGAAGAAAGGCATCCGCGGATTCTTAGTTAAGGAGGACGTAAAGAGAATTTTTCTGGCCATCCCGTCCTCCCCGGACGGGACGCTTTGTTTTATGACCATTTCTTCATCATTACTCCGCA
Organism: Ignavibacteria bacterium; assembly: GCA_003251275.1. Classification (GTDB taxonomy): domain Bacteria; phylum Bacteroidota; class Ignavibacteria; order UBA10030; family UBA6906; genus SZUA-287. The sequence goes on along the minus strand of QKGJ01000015.1, from coordinate 2,978 downwards.
GGAATACCATCGAATGCGCATAGCCGTTCTCGGGGCAGGAAGCTGGGGCACTGCACTTGCCATTGTCCTCTCCAGCAATTCTCATGATGTAACATTGTGGTCTTACCGAGACCAATACGCGCGTGATATACTCGAGCGGAGGGAAAATCCCTCGTTTCTTCCCGGCATTCCGATCCCGGAGTCAATTTCAGCTACCAGTGACTTATTCACGGCTGTTGACCGCGCAGAAATGATCGTCACGGCGATTCCCTCACAGTTTCTCCGGGGCGTGACGCAACAACTGCAGGGAATGCCATTGGACCATGTTCTTGTGGTGAATGTGGCCAAGGGAATTGAAAATGGAACGTTGATGACGATGTCGGAAATGCTGCACGACGTTCTGCCATCCCTGCCACGAGAGCATGTTGCAACCCTTTCAGGACCGAGTCACGCCGAAGAGGTGAGCCGGAAAATCGCAACCACGGTAGTTGCCGCGTCTATTGACCCGGAGACATCACGGAAAGTACAACGTGTTTTCATGACACCGACATTCCGCGTCTACATGAGCACGGATCTTCGCGGGGTGGAACTGGGAGGTTCCTTGAAAAATGTTATCGCAATTGCCGCAGGTATCGTCGATGGGGCAAACCTCGGCGATAACACGAAGGCGGCGCTGATGACTCGTGGGATTGTTGAAATAACCAGAATTGGAATGGCAATGGGCGCACAGGAGAAAACTTTCTCCGGTCTTTCAGGAATTGGCGACCTGATGGTGACGTGCATGAGCAGGCACAGCAGAAACCGTCACGTGGGCGTCGAGATCGGAAGAGGGAGAAAGTTGAACGATATTCTCGGCGAGATGGTGATGATTGCCGAAGGAGTTGCCACAACAAAGTCGGCGAACGATCTGGCCAGCGCGAAAGGCGTTGAGGTACCCATTATGACCGAGGTGGGGAAGATGTTATTTGAAGGGAAGAATCCTCTCCAGGCGTGTCACGATTTGATGACAAGGGATCCGAAAGGGGAGGGATAATCAGCCCTCCCAAAAGTGGATTGTTCCCGACGTGCTTTTGATACACCCTGGTAAGCGTTAGAGCGTCTCAACACCTCAATACCCCCCTTCGACTCTATCACCTGATGCCTGCCAGATAGTCCGCCCTTCTTGGTTAACTCGAACCAATAACCAACAAGTAGAAACTTGGCCAGACACGATTTGAACCGATATCCACCAGTGGTCAAGGGTTCTTCCTTTGATCGCCCATTGGCGTCCGGAGAACTTTCATGAAAAAGTATAGTGTGAATGAGGTAACGATGGTCATCGTGCTGATCATGGTAACCCAGGAGGAAAGAGTCATAAGGAATCTCCCTGTGCACAAATGAAGAATTCCTCCAGTCGGCCCGGATAAAGCCGACTGGAAAGAATTGACGTGCTAATGAACGACCAAAGATAATGCCCAGAGGAGAAGGGTTAAGCCAATAATAAACCCTAGGATACCAAGGGCAATTTTTGTCCCCGATTGGGGACGTTGGGGAACTTGTGCAGTAGACATAGTAATCCTTTCTTCAAAAGAAATTCTTTGGCTAGAAGCTGTTAGAACAACAGAGTGAAGAAGGAATAATCAGAGATTGGACGAAGTAGTGAGGGTGTAGACGAGGTGTGTGGACAGTGGAATAAACGTTAGAGGCTCATGAGCTGACCTGGTAATCTTCGTTTTCTCAAAGCACAAAGACTGCCTATTGACCTTAAAACTGGGATGGGAAAGATTGGTTTCAACCGCGGCCTTAGTTCCTTGAACAACTGAGATTTCAACCAGAGCTAAACTCGCCGCATTAAGCCGCGATTGTTTGAGGGATGAAGGAGGGTCATACACGCTATTGAAAAACGGAACTGTTATGACCAGGGCCAGGAATACAGTGGCAAGCAGGCCAGCGCAGAAGGGCAAAATCCGGTTGAAATACTTGATCATCATAGTGTCTCGCCCTCCCTTCATCAAGGGAGGGCAGAATACTCCTTAACGGGGTTCGTCATCGTTTTCCGAGAACGAGTCCGGCTCCGACTTGGGGGGTGTCCTCAACATCTTGGTAAAGAAATAAGTGACAAAAGAAGAAACAATCACCATGGTCAGGACCATTGTGATAATTGCTGCGGTGGTCATGTTGTTCTCCCTTCTGCGACACGTTTACGGTAGGCTGTATAGACGAGCGCGCTGATGGATGCAAACACGAGTGTCAACAGGATTCTCGCTCCGGAAATATAGAAAAGCTGATCTTCAAGATTTGCGCGGGTTGCTGCATCCGTGGCAGCCGCTATTTGTTCCCGTAGTCCTGTGCTCATGATTTGCTTGATGATCGATCCATTATCGAGCAACCAGCCGTTTCCTGCAAACAGATTGTTAATAGCACTTGCCCATTCGTTGTTCAACGGCGTGAACAACGAACCGATGAAAACAAAGAGGAGAAATACCGGCGTCACGTACTTAATAATGTACTTGTAGATGTGCGGAACCTTCATATCCGCGCCGCTATTGATTTCTTTCCATCCTTTGTCGATTCCATAAATCCATGCAAAGATGATCGATTCAGCAAGAGCGAACACAACGAGCGAGACGGTGCCTGCCCAGTAGTCATATTCGCCAAACACGCCGTAATTGTAGAAGAACACCGTAGGGAGGCCAAGTAGAAGAACGACCGCACCGAACGACCACGCTGATTTGTTCCGGCTCATGTTGAATTCATCCTGCATGAAACCCATCCATGGCGTTCCCATTGCCAGCGATGAGGTGATGCCGGCAAAGAATAATAGGCCGAACCAAAAGACACCTGCCAGCGTCGCAAGAATTGGGCCCCAGTTCTGGAAGAGAAAAGGCATTGTTTGAAATGCCATCCCGAAGCTCGCATTCTCCCGCACCCAATCAAGACCCAAATATCCAGCAGCGATCGGAATCACAATCAGGCTGCCGAGAACGACTTCCACAAACTCGTTTGTCCATCCTGCCGCC
>QKGJ01000184.1 GCA_003251275.1 Ignavibacteria bacterium | reverse complement strand
CATACGTACAGTAGATAGCTCCCCTGAACCCCTGTCGCACCAGCGTAGGAAGATTTCCACTATGGTCGATGTGCGCGTGAGAAAGAACGACGGCCGCAATCGTGGATGGATCGAACGGAAAAGTACCGTTTCTTTCGAAGGCCTCTTGACGACGGCCATGAAAAATTCCACAATCAAGCAGAATCGTTTTGTCATTGACCGTAAGCATGTGCAGGGAGCCCGTAACGGTTCTCGCTGCTCCCTGAAACTGTAAATGCATTCGCGCGGTCTGGATTAATGAAAGAAATGTCGGTAGCAGTGTACCTATTTGACTTTTGAAAATCAATGAAACAGGGTTTTTGAATCGGAGACGGAAATTCGTATGTTCGCATGCACTTGCAATAACTCAAAGTCCACCTCATGCGCTGGTCCCCCCTTCCAACAATAGTGCAACAATACCTTCCGCCTCTTGCAGCTATTTGCATTCTCTTGACGATTGTGGCAGGGCTTCACCATGCCTCGTCGCGTCTTTCAGACTTCGCCGGATATTACACTGCTGCCAAAACTGTTGCGAGTGGCGAGCCGGTAGAGCGGTTGTACGATGATAGCTGGTTTCAATCACAGCTTCGTTCCTTCGGGATGGATGAACCGACGATTGTTATGTTCGTGAATCCACCTGCAGTTTCGTTTTTTCTCTTAGGCCTGCAGTGGCTTTCCCCCGTTACTGCAAAGTTGGTTTGGGACTGTATCTCCATATTTCTTGCGCTCGGTAGCGGCGTAATGCTCATTCGCATCATGGACATACCAAAGCCATCGGGATACCGTTCAATCATTATGTTGTTCTGTGCTGGAACACTGCCATTCCTCCGCAACATTCAGCTCGGCCAGGTGTACGTGGTAATAGGTTTTATCTTTCTCATACTGTACTGGTCCTACCGCGAAAGAAAACCATTCCTCACGGCAATTCTCCTCTCGTTCCTACTCTTTGTAAAGCTCTACGGGTGGATGTTCCTGATCCTTTTTGCGGCTCAAAGGAAATGGAAGGAATTAGGGTACTCCACGGTCTTGCTTCTTGTATGGGTTGTGGCAACTCTTCCCATTTTCGGCATCGACGCATACGGCGGACAAATGAAGCAGATTGAATCAATGCAGTCCGGTTCTGCACTGACCTCAACAGCGCTGCGGTCAATCGCCGCTCCGATCAGCCGAATGTTCTTTTTCGATCCGGCATATAACCCGGAAGCGGTCGCACATCTACCGATTTTCCAGACTCTCGTCCCGCTTCTGCTGATGATTCTGGGATTGTGGATCACCTTGAGACAGGCAAAAAAAGACGAGACGCTGGCATTTGTAATCATTTTGGTTCTTTCCGTCCTATTTACACCCCTGGCAGCCGACCATCACTATCAGGTCCTCGTATTGCCCGCGGTGGTCCTTGTGGCATCGGTCGAGTGGAACAAGCTTAACACGATGAAGATTATCGGCAATGCACTTCTCATCTATTGTTTGTTCGGATGGCTCCCCGGATTGCCTCAGGAGTATACACAATCGTGGTGGTCATTTCTTGCATACCCGCGGGTCGCAGGAGCGGTTGGCCTCTGCCTTCTGCTGATGAAGTCACTGAGTAATTCACCGCCAATTCCAATAACATCGACCAATGTCCAATGAAAATCATCGTTGCTGCAGCCCAGTTCGCTCCGGAAGTTCTCAGTCTTAAAGGAAGCGTCGCCAAAGCCTGCTCTCTCATCCGTGATGCCGGCAAGAATGGAACGCGTCTGCTCGCATTTCCAGAAACCTGGATTCCCGTCTATCCGCTTTGGGTTGACATGGGAGCATTCAGCCAATGGGACAATCCAAAGAGCAAGCGGCTCTATGCCCGGTTGTATGAAAACTCCCTCCGGGTGGATTCGGAAGAGATGAGAAGTATCTGTAAAGTTTGTCGAGATGTTGGAGTGTTTGTTGTTCTTGGAATCAATGAAACCGAAAGTTCATCGAAATCTATTTACAACACCATCGTTATGATTTCCGAACGAGGAGAGTTACTCAGCGCTCATCGAAAACTGGTTCCGACTTTTGGAGAACGGCTGATATGGGGTCAGGGAGACGGCTCGGGATTAACAGTGCAGCACACCGAGTTTGGTTCGGTCGGCGGACTCATCTGCTGGGAACATTGGATGCCGCCAGCCCGACAAGTATTGCACGAGCAGGGTGAGACGATCCACGTCGCTGCTTGGCCGCACGGAAAAGAACGGCACCAGCTTGCGAGCAGACATTACGCGTTTGAGGGGAGATGTTTTGTCATTGCCTCAGCAATGTATCTTGAAAAATCAATGTTTCCCGATGACTTTGAACTGCAGGAGGAACTTACGTCGCAACCTGACATCCTTCTTCCAGGAGGGAGTGCAGTTATCGGTCCGGATGCTTCATACATTGCAGGTCCTGTACTCAACAAAGAGGAAATGGTTACCGCCGAGATTGACACCACCATGGCAATCGTAGAAAGTCTCACACTCGATGTGGCCGGCCACTATTCTCGGCCCGATGTTTTTCAACTGTCTGTCACAACGCCGAAGAAGAATAACCGCTGATGTCCTCTACGGTTTCCTTGAACTGGAGTCCTTCCTCTCTCAACTCATTGAGCACAATCTCATACACAGCCGGGTGTGTGGGGATGTGACACCCCGTGACCGGGATTTTCCCTGTGAGAAGAAGCTTCGCGGCGATCGCCATCGGAAGCCCTACTGTCTTCGCAATCGCAGTATGCGAACCCGGAGAACCATATTCGATCAGAGTTGAAACGGTCTTCTCTGCACGTCCCTTCCGCGGGTACTGGGCGACAAGCTCATGTACCAGCACGATCATGTCGCGAGCCCCTTCAGGCATGCTCAGCTTTCGCCGAACCAGGTCTGTCATGACCTCTGCCGCGGTCCCGACGTCAATGCTGATTTTTTCTTCCGAGAACAAGCCAAGCCATTTCAGATTCTGCATGATTCTTCCGGTTGGGCTGATTCCCAGATAGCGCGCGACACGTTGTTCAATTTGTCCATTGTCCTCTGCCTGGGGTAGAGTCATCTCCGTCAACTCACGGTATGTTCGATTCTTGAGATCGGGGATCTTCATCGTCTCATTCGCCAGACCGAGGTGAATCACCATCTCCCATGTCTCACTCCACCCTGGATAGCGGAGTGTTCCGCGAATGATCGTGTGAACATTTTCCAGGTGAAGGGTCGATTCGTAGGAAAGAGAATTTCTATTCGGATAAGCTTCAAACGTCCCAAGGCCATCCACCTCCACCGGCCACGTTCTCCGGAAAATCTGATGAAACGGAACTATCTTGATCATTCCATCCTCCTTGTAAATGCCCCCGTCTTCGCCCGACATCACCACATTCCGAGGACTCCAGGTTATCGCATACCTTAATGGATTCGTCTCTTCATCGGGTGCCGGGAGCCCTCCTCCGTATGATCGAAAACTCTCAACGATACCCCCTTTCGCACGGATCTTTTGAAGGAGGGACATTGCCACCATGTGGTCAATTCCAGGATCGAGACCCATTTCATTCAGGAAGAGAAGATGCTTGCGATGTGCGTCGGCATCCATCTGGTGAACACGCGGATCTTCGTACGAAGCAGAAATCATGTGCGCATTATGATTGAGACACTCCAATGCAATCAGATGCTGGAATGGGCGCGTCAGCATATTAATGACAACATTTGCCTTGCTGATCAAGGCAACCCGCGTCGCAGAGTCGTTCGCGTCAAACGCGATGGATTGTCCGCGCGGATGACCGTCGACCCTGCGCTGCGCCATCGCAATGTCCTTGTCGCAAACCGTGAGGAACCAGTTGTGTTTTGCTGCTTCATTGAGCAGGTACGAAATAAGAGCAGGTGTGCTCTGCCCTGCCCCAAGAACGAGAATCTGTTTCATAAATGCACAAGTTCCTCAGAGATGATTGTTTAGATACGAGAACTCTGGAGTGAGCTCTCCGCGATAAAGAATCATTGCGGCGCGGAATTCTTTCGGCAAGGAAAGGATATCCAGGGGAACATTGTAGTCCGCCTCGGCAAGCTGCGATACAAATGGCAGGAGTCCATTGCCAAACTCCTCCGATGCCTCAAGGGGAAGCTCCGTCGGCAGCTTGTCAACGGCCAGCACGATCGACCCACGTCCTTCCCACCCGTCCCTTATTTCTTCCGTCAGAGGATCAAAAACGTAGACGGGATTCTCAGCGTTTGTCTCCTTCACAGTTAATTCGTTCGAACCGTCAATATCACAGGTGATGTCGCCTATGACCCGAAGGCGCGGACGGTTGTTTGATCTGTACATTTCTTTCATAAACGCTTTCGTGATAATCCGAGGGAATCGCGGCTCCCAGTAGATGCCGTTCATGATGATTGTACAGTACTGAAGGTATCGCTCGAAGTTGCTCTCGAACAACTGTGGGTTACTGACGAAGTCATCAGGGTCAAAGCCTTCCCCCGACTTTCTTCGATACATATCCGGTTTCTTGAAAACAACCTTGTACACCTTGTTGTTCGAGAAATCGCCACTCGAAAAGAAATGTTCAAGTTGGTCCGGCAATAGCTCCTGCGACGGAAGAAGGTCATAGAGTCGTTGCGCAGAGGTCGAGACATGCCCGTAACCGGTAAAGCCGGTCACCAACGGGACCAGAACCTCGGGCAAGCCATCACGAGCGATGCACTGCCCGATACCTCGCAGCGCATCTTCGGCCTCGTGCAGACGTCCATACGACGTGGCGTATCGAACCTCCTCCAATGGGGTGCGTAAACCTTCCCAGCGCAATCGCCTTCCCAATGCCCACAACGTGTCAATCATTCCTGCATAACCAGCATAGTTGCCAAAGAAAATCAAGCGCTTCCCGTCGCTTCCTTTCACCAGTTCATAGTCGAACAGTGTATCCCCCTTCTTCATCATCGCTCGCAGCATTGGCATGTTATACTGCTGTCCCTTCACAGTATGTGAAAAGAAACAATATGACTTTTTTTTCAACAACAGATCGGATGCAATCTCTTTCACCCCAAAAATAATGTTACACGAAGAAAGATCTTCTCCCACTTCTCCCCCAGCCTCGGCAAATGAGGAATCAGCGAAGACACGGTTTTCCCACGGCTGTACAATCACCCGTATACCGTAGTTCCGAACAAGCTGGTTCACTTGACGCGGGGAGAGCGGGGAGCGCCGCTGCGTATGATCCTTGGTTTCCCTTCGAATCCCAATGACTTTTTTCATGAATGAATCTTATGCTGCCACGGCAAAAAAAATAACGGCGATAGGATCGAGCAATAGACCTATCGCCTTTTGTTGGATGAGAAAGTACAAAACCAGGGAAAAGATAACAATTTTTGAACCAACATCGAAAGACGTCTTCATATCGGTGGAAGTGGACATTCTACAGCCAATTCCCTATATTAACGCCGAATTTTGCTCCACCGCGGGACCACGTCTCGCCTCGGGGAAGTACTCACCGAGGCTTTTTTTTTGTAGAGAGCCAACCAGAGAGGAAAATAAAAGATTGCAATGAAACGCAGGGAAGACATTCGTAACATCGCTATCATCGCTCACGTTGATCATGGCAAGACGACGCTGGTGGATCACATGCTGCGACAGACCGGTACTTTTCGGGAGAACCAGCAACTTGTAACCAGAGTGATGGACTCCAACGATCTCGAAAAGGAGCGGGGCATTACTATTCTGGCAAAGAATACCGCCATTACGTACAAGAGTACGAAGATCAACATTGTTGATACCCCGGGCCATGCGGATTTCGGTGGTGAAGTCGAACGCACTCTTACCATGGTTGACGGGGTTCTTCTACTGGTCGATGCTGCGGAAGGTCCGTTGCCCGGGACGAAGTTCGTCCTCAAGAAGTCTCTCGACCTCAACCTGAAACCTATTGTTGTCATCAACAAGATTGACCGGAAGGACGCGCGCGCACACGAGGTTCTCGACATGGTCTTCGAGCTATTTCTCTCGCTCGGCGCCAACGAACACCAGCTTGACTTCAAGACCGTGTATTGCATCGCCAAGCAGGGAATCGCAAAACGCGAACTCGATCAGGAGAGCGCTAATCTCGAACCATTGCTCGAAACAATCGTCAATGAAGTGCCGCCACCAAACGGCGACCCGGCAAAGCCATTCCAGATGCTTGTCACCACGATCGACTACAACGACTACCTTGGCCGTCTCGGCATCGGGAGAATTGCCCGGGGTGCAATAAAACTGGGCGGTCCCATGAAGATCATTCATCGCGATGGGACGGTTGAGGATGCGCGCGTCACCAAGATCTATTCTTTCGAAGGCTTGAAAAGAATAGAAACCTCCGAAGCCGGCGCAGGAGACATTATTGCTATTGCAGGCATGGAGGATGTCGATATCGGGGAAACGATTGCCGATGCAACCGATCCAAGCCCCCTCCCGTTTGTCGCGATCGAAGAACCGACGTTGTCGATGAACTTTGTCGTGAACAACTCACCCTTTGCAGGACAGGAGGGAAAGTACGTCACTACCAGAAACCTGAGTGAACGCCTGACCCGCGAGCTTCGCTCCAACGTCAGTCTTCGCATCGAACTGACTGACTCGCCTGATGCCTTCAAGGTGAGCGGGCGTGGAGAACTCCATCTGGCGATACTGATAGAAACGATGCGACGGGAAGGATTCGAGTTCCAGGTGTCTCGCCCGGAAGTTATTTACAAACGGATCGACGACGTACTTGCCGAACCGATCGAGCATGTGATCATTGATGTGCCGGACGAACACGTCGGTGTGGTTATTGAAAACATTGGCGGTCGCAAAGGAACCATGAAAAATATGATCGCCGCAAACGGGAACACACGCCTTGAATTTATGGTGCCCGCGCGCGGCCTTATTGGCTTTCGCGGCGAGTTCATGACGCAAACAAAGGGAACCGGAATTCTTCATCATAATTTCGCGGGGTATGAACCCTACAAGGGAGAGCTTTCCCATCGATCCAAGGGGGCAATGGTCGCAATGGAGACCGGTGTTTCATCGGCTTACGGAATGTGGAAATTGGCGGAACGATCCACCTTCTTCATCGAACCCCAGACGAAAGTATATGCCGGAATGATCGTCGGGGAGAATTCACGAGAGCAGGACATGACCGTGAACGTGTGCCGTACCAAACAGTTGACCAATATGCGGGCATCGGGGGCAGACGAGGCTGTCAGGCTTGAACCGGCGCACATCTTAACCCTCGAGCAGGCCATCGAATGGATCGCCGATGACGAATATGTGGAAGTAACTCCCTTGAGTATTCGGTTGCGCAAAAAACACCTCGACATAAACGAGCGAAATCGTGCGGCGAAGAAAAAAGCCGGTGAATTAAGTGGGCAGGAAGCCTGATACCTTGGGAATTTCTACGCCATGTGAAACGCCCCGTCAATACGTTGGCGGGGCGTGCCTCTTTTGTGGAAGCGGTATGGAAAAACCAACCACACCATCATTCATAAGATAAGGAGCCTTAAGAAATCGTGGCGGGAAAAAAGATAACCGAAAAGCACATTGATGCATGCATTAGTGACCTCCATGAGCTCGCACATAATATCTGGTGGGCATGGAATCCTGCAGCGCAGGAAATCTTTCATGAGCTCTCTCCGTTTTTCTGGGAACACAGTTTCCACAATCCCGTCGAAGTCCTCAATTGGATTTCGGGGCAGGAGTTGCGAGGGCGTTTGGAAGACAAGGATTTCTTCCTTCGGGTTAGTTCCATATGCAAAGAGTTTCAGTCGTACCTAACCAGACGCGACACCTGGGCAGCGCGTCATGCTTCTTCACTCAAGAAAAGGCCTGTTGCATACTTCAGCGCAGAGTTTGGCCTGCATGAATGCCTTCACATCTATTCCGGCGGTCTCGGAATACTCGCGGGGGATCATACCAAGTCGGCAAGCGATCTTGGAATTCCCTTCGTCGGGGTAAGCCTCTTCTACAGACATGGCTATTTCCAACAACAGATTTCCACTGATGGAAGACAGCAGGAACGATACCCAGATTATGATCCGGCGAAACTACCCCTGTCACTTGTGAAAGACAAGAAAGGGAATCCGGTTATTGCGTCTGTCGAAATCGCTCAGGCGGTCGTCCGATTCCGGGCATGGCTTGTGAAGGTAGGACGAGTGCAGATTTACCTGCTGGACACGAATCTTCCAGAAAACGAACAGCGCTTTCGCGATCTCACAGCTCATGTTTATGGTGGCGATCAATCCAATCGAATCGGACAGGAGATCCTCCTCGGCATTGGTGGTCTCCGCATGTTGCGCGCCATCGGTATTTCTCCATCGGTATTTCACATGAATGAGGGTCACGCCGCCTTCCTGACCCTTGAGCTACTCCGCGAACAACTCGCCGCCGGGAAACAGCTGAACAAGGCAATGGAGATTGTGAAGAGCGAGTGTGTCTTTACGACCCATACCCCCGTTCCGGCCGGTCATGATCGATTTGACCGGGGACTTATGGAAGGAAACCTGGGGAAGTTCATTCAAAGCATGAATCTCCCAACGGATGAAGTCCTTGGCCTCGGAAGGATTGATCCGAACAATTCTCAAGAGGCCTTCACCATGACAGTCCTTGCCCTTCGTTTCAGCCGGAGCGCAAACGGAGTGAGCGAACTGCATGGAAAAGTAAGCCGGAATATGTGGAAGGACCTTTACCCGTCTCTTTCGGAAGCCGAGGTACCGATCGGCCATGTCACCAACGGCATTCACACAACAGGTTGGGCTTCCCCTATCGCAATGGACTTCTGGACGAAACATCTCGGTCACCGATGGACAACAAAACTCCAGGACAAGAAATTTTGGGAAAAAGCGGTAGAGTCGAAGGCAATCAGCGATCGGGAATTATGGGGGATGCGCAACAGGTTGCGGCGGCGGCTCATCGAGTTTGCCCGGCGAAGGCTGCGCGAGCAGCATCTTCGACATGCGGGCTTCGATCCGGGTATTTTTGAATCTGTGCTGCGTCCGGATGTCCTGACCATCGGGTTTGCGCGGCGCTTTGCAACCTACAAGCGCGCACCGCTTCTTTTCAGAGATTTTGAGTGGGCGCTCAAGACACTAAGCAATGCCGCAATGCCCGTCCAGATTATTTTTGCCGGAAAGGCACACCCGCGCGATGAGGCGGGAAAAGATTTCATCCAGGAGATCATCAACCATTCAAAAGACCCAAGGCTGTTTGGGAGGGTGGTCTTTATTGAGAATTACGATATCGAAGTTGCGCGGTATTTGATCTCCGGAGCGGACATTTGGCTTAATACACCGCGACGGCCAATGGAAGCGAGCGGCACCAGCGGCGAGAAGATCGCCATCCATGGTGGAATCCATTTCAGTACGATGGATGGATGGTGGCGGGAGGCATATGACGGACGGAACGGATGGAAGATAGGGGAAGACATCACTGCAGGAAACGAATCGGTACAGGACGATCTTGATGCGGCCTCACTTCGCGCCCTCTTGGAGAGCAAGATCATTCCTCTTTTCTATGATCGAGGGCGGGACAACATCCCCCACAACTGGCTGAAGATTGTTCGCCATGCAATCTCGTCCATCGTCCCGGTCTATAATACTGACCGAATGGTTGCGGAGTATGTCACAAAGTATTATCTCCCGCAAAAAGGTAAAGCCCGGAAGTAATTCTCCCGGTGAGACGGTCGGCGCCTCCATCTTCAATGAAGATGAGAGGTCTCTCTTTGCTATAGGCACCGCCTCATCCGAAGGTCCTTTCCGCTTTGCTGAAGGGTGAGTCATCCTCCGGCTATTGGCTCGCGACAACAACGTACCCCGTTGGGAAGAACCAAGAGCCCCCCAGCAAAATGTCGGCCTAACGAGTTCTTGGAGCAGAATCATTTCATTGAATACATGGCATTTGTATGCCGAAATCCACCCTTCGCGATTCTTGACTTTTTTTTCATCACGTCGTAGCTTACATTCATGATGTCTTCATTGAAGGTACCGTTCCAATAATTTCGAGGTTATTTCTTGATCATGCCCGATCGCGATGACAGAAGTTAAGGTGAATGAATATCTGTCAAGGAAGTCCCTGATGATTTTCGCAATGATTTTCGGATTGATGGACGTACCATGCGTTTATGCCTCACCCGCTTTTCTCCCCTTGTTGCTTGCAAGAATTTTCCAGCCAGTTGAACCAGACACTACTCTTGGGATCGTTATTCTGCTCTCCCTTCCAGTTCTTGTTTTGCTCGCGGTGTGGTTTCTTTACAGAACAAGGAGAAGGCAAACTGCATCGCTCGAGCGACTGCCGAAGCGCGAAGGTCTTTCAGATGACGTTCCTCCTTTTTCTATGGTTATGCTGGACAATAAAGGAATAATCAGGGGGTGGAGCAGAGCAGCGGAAGAGCTTCTCGGTTATTCGAATCAAGAAATGATAGGCAAACATGTTTCGATTCTTTTTACACCGGAAGACCGACGCGCATGTCTCCCCGATTGGCTGATGAATCGTGCAACATCCGTCCGGAATGCCGAGGCGGAGGCCTGGCGGGTTCGCAAAGATGGAACGCTCTTCTGGGGAAAAATCCTCCTCTCAGCACTCCACGATGCATCAGGAAGACCAAACGGCTTCATCGAAATTACCCAAAATGTTCGACGCCGCGAAAGCTCCGATGAACAGCTCAGGGGGTCCGAACAATATCTTCAGCGGCTTCTCGACACATCCCTTGACATGATTATCGCGGTGGACAAGGATCGACGAATCGTTGAATTTAACAAGGCTGCACAGCGTCAGTTTGGATACTCTCCTGAAGAGGTGCTGGGAAAGTATGTAAATATTCTCTACGCAGTCCCTGAGCAAGGAGAGCAATTTCGTGGAACGATTCTTGAGCAAGGCGTTGCGTACCTTGAAGTCCTCAACAAACGGAAGTCGGGAGAAACATTCAGTTCCATTGTCTCCGCGGGATCTATTTTTGATACTCAAGGTGAGGTCATCGGTGTCGTGGGAATTTCCCGCACCGTGGCTCCGGGGACGCACAGCGTTGAAGCTATCCGGTCATCAGAGGAAATGTACCGGAAGCTGGTCGAGGATATCAACGACGTAATTTTCTCCGTCGATCGGAAAGGAGTGATCACTTACATCAGTCCGGCCGTGGAACGGCTTGGAGGTTTCAAGCCCGACGAGCTTGTTGGCCATCCGTTCATTCAATTCATTCATCCCGACGATCTCCCCATTGTGAAAGAAAGTTTCTCCAGCGGGATGCAGAATGACCCCCAGCCATCTGAATACCGAGTGATTGCGAAATCCGGTAATCTTGTTTGGTTGCGAAGTTTTAGCCGCGCAATCGTCGAAAAAGGGCAGGTGCTTGGTCTCCGGGGGGTTCTCACAGACATCACTGAGCGCAAGCAGGCAGAAGAGTCACTGCAGCAGCGCTACCTTGAACTCCAGGCTCTGTACGCCACATCCGAAGCGGTGAACAAGTGCAGCGATATCAGCCAGGTGTACGAAGCGACGTTGGACTCACTTTTCTCCACACTTGCCGTTGATCGCGCAGCAATTCTCCTCCTGGATGAAAATAAAGTCTCCCGGTTTAAGGCCTGGCGGGGGTTATCCGAAAAATACCGCTGGGCAGTGGAAGGGCACTTTCCGTGGTCAATTGATGAAACGCAACCGGAACCTGTTCTTGTGGAGGATGCCAGGACACATCCCCTGTTATCTGCTTGTCACGATTTGTTGCGCGGCGAAGGTATCCAATCACTTGCCTTCCTCCCGTTGATCGACCAAGGTCAATTACTTGGTAAGTTTGTGTTGTACTATGATACTCCACATAAGTTCTCACAGGGTGAAGTACAACTTGCGCAGGCGATTGCAAGTCATGTTGCATCCGCAATTCATCTGAAGTTCGCGGATGATTCAATCCATTATCGTGCCAGTGTTGATAGCCTCATTGCTTCCATCTCTACTGCCTTTATCAATCTAACGCCAGGCGAGACGGATGACGAGATTCATCGCACGCTTCAAAGAATCGGAGCGTTTACAAACGCTGACCGCAGTTATGTTTTTCGCTTTGATGAAACGAACAACACCGCGTCTAACACACACGAATGGTCTGCTCCCTCTATTGAGGGGAAGATCAAGACACTGCAGAATGTTCCCCAGGATGCGTTGGGCTGGTGGACAGGTGTCATCAAAAGCAAGAATGTCATTCATCTTGCTCGCTTAAGTGATGCACCTCCCGAAGCAGAAGCCGACTGTCGGCTTCTGCACGAACAAGACATCCGATCGGTTGTTGCCATTCCATTAATATCGAAAAACTCTGCTGTCGGATTCATCGGGTTCGATTCTGTACGGAGGGAGCGGACATGGGATGAGGAGACGATTCGCCTCCTTCAAATGGTTGCAGATGTGCTCGTAAACGCGCTGGAAAGGAAAGAAAGCGAGGGCGCTCTTCATAGATCCGAGCAACGGTACCGCGATATCGTCACGCTCGCACCGGTTGGTTACTATGAGTCATCCCGCAGTGGATTGATACTCGATGCAAATGCACGCCTGGCGAAGATGCTTGGTTATGACTCATCCGAGGAGATTGTTGGGCTGAATCTCGCTCGCGACGTCTACTGGAATCCTGCAGACCGCGAAGCATTACTTGCAAAATACGAAAACGCTGGGCGCGTTTCCGACTATGAACTCTTATGGAAGAAGAAGGATGGATCACCCATATGGGTTCTCATGAATGCGCGTGCAGTGGAATCACCCGCCCGTGTCGTTGACCATTATGAGGCATTCATCCAGGATATCACGGAGCGGAAGAATACCGACCGGATCATGAGAGAGAGTGAGGAGCGATATCGCTCCGTAGTGACTTCAGTTGCGGAGGGAATAATTCTTCTGAAATCGTCCGGAGAAATCGTTGCCTGCAATGCAAGTGCTGAACGGATTCTCCATCTTTCTTCACAGCAACTGTTAGGCAACACATCTATTGACCGCTATTGGCCGGCTCTTCATGAGGACGGCTCTCCATTCCCCGGTGATACACATCCCCCGGCAGAAACACTACGAACGGGACAGCCATCTTCTGAGGTCATTATCGGCCTGCGGAAACCTGATGGAACGGTAACCTGGATTTCGATGAATACAGAACCGTTGATTAAACCCGGGGATGAAAAACCGTACGCGGTCGTTGCGTCATTCCACGATATTACTAACCTCAGGACAGCGGAGTTATCAGTAAAAGAAAGCGAAGAACGATATCGGGACCTCGTTGAAAATATTAGTGAGGGATACATCGTCACCGATGCAGCAGGAGTCATTCTCTATACGAGTCCCAATGTGATGGAAGCCGGAGGCTACACACGAGAGGATATCATTGGGCGAAACTTTACACGGTTTATCGAGAGGGAGGACCGGCGGCGAGTACTGAATCACTACAAACATTTCGTCCGCGAAGGGAAAACTGATACGCGGTGTGAGTTTCGGGCTTTGATGAAGAACAAACCCGCGGTATGGGTTGAACAGGTGACACGGACAATACGACGTAGCGACGGATCGGTGCAAGAACTGAGAAGTGTCATTCGCGATATTTCGGAAAGGCGAAAGTCGGAAGAAACCCTCCGCGAGAGTGAAGAACGTTATCGCCTGCTTGCTGAGAACTCTCTCGATCTCATTGGTCTCCTCGCATTCGACGGAAAAATCCTCTATGCTTCGCCATCCCATTATCATGTCCTCGGCTATCATGCGGCCGGTCTCGTCGGAAGAAACCTCTACTCCCTCGTTCAACCTCAGTTCGCACACGTGATAAAGGATGCATTTCATACGATCATCGCGAATGCCGTCGACGCCCGAATCGATATTGGCTTGCGGACACACAATGGCGGCTCGGTCCGTGTCGAGGCCAACCTCTCGCTGTTTGTCGGATCGGGCAATACTCCCGACAAGATATTACTTACGGCCCGGGACGTGAGCAAACAGTACAGTGCCATAGAGGCGCTACAGAAGTCGGAGCAGCATTATCGCATGCTGTTCGAGAGAAATCTTGCAGGGGTGTATCGTTCCACTCTCGATGGGGCTCTCCTTGACTGCAATGAATCGTTTGTTCGAATCTTCGGCTTCTCTTCTCGTGAGGATGCAATCTCGCACAATGTCTTTGAAAACTATTTTACAGAGCAGGAGCGAAGCAGATTTCTCGAGCAGCTTATTCGTGAACGCGTCATCGACAACGAGGAATTCCACCGCCGCAAGATCGATGGAACACCTGTTTGGGTGATGGAAGCAGCGACCCTCTTGAAAGACGATCAAGGTCAATTCACTATTATTGAAGGAACGCTTGTAGACATAACGGACAGGAAGGTCACCTATACAGCCCTGGCATCGGCAGAGGCCCAATACCGGCAACTCGTGCAGTCAGTGCAGGCGATAGTGTGGAAAGCAGACGCCGGCGCACAGCAGTTCAGTTTCGTCAGCGAGGAAGCGGAATCAATGCTCGGGTTCAGCGTCCGCGAGTGGATCCAGAACCCGAACTTTCGCCGTCTTCACCTCCATCCCGATGACCGAAACATGGTCATGGACGAAATCGCCCATGCGAGCTCAAACAAGCATGACTTCGAGCTTGAATACCGTATGATTAGTTCGGCGGGCCAAACGGTTTGGGTCCGGGATATCGCTCGCTATGTTGTCGGAAAGGAGAAGCACGCGCAACTCGTCGGAGTGATGATCGATATTACGAAACAAAAGCAGGCGGAAGAAAAGCTTCGCAGATCGCAGGAGGAGTTGCGGGCACTCTCCGGACATCTGGAATCGGTCCGGGAAGAAGAACGTATCAGCGTCGCACGGGAAATTCACGATGAGTTAGGCCAGGTACTCAACGCACTCAAGATGGACCTTTCCCTCCTCGGCAGGAAAGCGTATGAGGCCGGCGACACCGTCCCACTCTCCCTGCTGATGGAAGAACTTCGATCAATGAAAGAGAAGCTTGATAACACCATTCAGAGTGTCCGTAAGATGGTGACAGAGTTGCGTCCAGAAGTGCTGGACGAACTTGGCCTCCGTGCCGCAGTGGAATGGCAGTCACACGAATTTGAGGCGCGGACACAAATCCGCTGCACCGTGGATTCAAATATTGATGAACTATCCATAGAAATTGAGCGGGCGACCGCGGTCTTCCGCATTTTTCAGGAGACGCTGACGAATATTGCACGGCATGCCCGTGCAACGCAGGTAAACAT
This sequence comes from Ignavibacteria bacterium, assembly GCA_003251275.1. GTDB lineage: Bacteria > Bacteroidota > Ignavibacteria > UBA10030 > UBA6906 > SZUA-287. The sequence goes on along the minus strand of QKGJ01000184.1, from coordinate 1,949 downwards.
CAAACTTGTAGAGGATGAATGGTGCGTTCGACTTGAAGTCTCTGACAATGGAAAGGGAATCAGCGAGAACGACAAGTCGCGTCCGGGCTCTATCGGTCTGGTCGGCATGCGCGAAAGGGCGTTGCTCCTCGGGGGCCAAGTGAGCGTGCATGGAAATGCCGGATCGGGCACCACTGTTGTGGTGTCCATTCCAAAAGTGGAGCAGACAGCTGAGCCACATCGTACTCCAACACCCTAGCAAAGGAGATCATCAATGATTCGGACTCTCATCGCAGATGACCACGCCTTGATCCGGGAAGGATTAAAGAAAATCCTCAAGGAAGAGTCGGACATCGTCGTCGTTGGAGAAGCCTCACGAGCGGGAGATGTTTGTCGATGCTCTGGGCGAAACGGACATCGATGTTATTGTCCTGGACATCTCCAAGCCCGACAGGAGCGGGCTGGACCTTCTCAAGGACATCAAGCATCTCTATCCGAAAGTGCAGGTGCTGATGTTGAGTATGCATCCAGAAGATCGTTTTGCCATCCGAGCGCTGAAAGCAGGCGCCGGAGGATATGTGACAAAAGAAAGCGCTTCTGACGAGTTGGTAAAAGCAATACGACACGTCGTTCACGGTGGAAAGTATGTAAGTTCAAATCTCGCCGAGAGACTCGCCTCCGAACTTGACGTCGGCTCCGAAAAGCCCCGACATCAAGCGCTCAGTGACCGGGAATATGAAGTCATGTGTTTGCTGGCTTCGGGGAAGACCCTAAAACAGATTGCGAAACCCTCATTCTCAGTCTTAGCAGCATCGAATGCGTACCGCTCCCGGATTCTTGAGAAGATGAACATGCGATCGAATGCAGAACTGATGCACTACGCAATCAGAAATAAGCTCGTTGACTAACTCACCTCGTTTTCGCCCCTTTTCCTCTTAATAGTCAGGGCATTGTCGTGATATATACGACATGCAAGACATCCACTTTGCGACATGAGGTTTGTCATTTCCTCTATAGGCGCGCAAGACTGATGAATATATATTGTCGGAGACGTTGTTCATGCGGGGAAGAGAGCCGTCAGCGGATCGGACCTGTGGGAAGAGTTAATGTGTTGAGTGGCTTTATCGATGATGTCCTTGAAGAGATGATCGTCTTCGAAAGCGCATGGGTAGTGAAGATGGGTAGTGTTTGAGCGCTTTCGGAGTTTTATAATGACCGGAAGCTTCTGTGAGCTGAGTGAAGCGAGGATGAAGCTTCCGGTTCTTTTTTCCCTCGCTGTTCAATCTCGCATTCGTCGAACCCTCGATAAACAGACGAGTGGAATATCGGAGTTGCCTTGATGGAAATTTTCAATCGCACCTAACGCAGAGCAATCCTTCGCTCTCTTTCATTTAACAAGATACGATGCTACATCATGTTTGTTGATGCCGTGGAAATTCTTCTCCTAGAGAATCAGCCAGAAGAGGCTGCATTCATACTCCGCCAACTGCAACTTTATAAGTTCACCAACAAAGTGCATCTCGTCCGTAATGTGGTAGAAGCACGAGGTTTCATGCTCGGGGGCAGCGGCAACTCGGGATGGAGCAGCGGGGATAGTGCGAAGATACTCATTCTAGGGAACGGTGATTCAACCACGAACGTGCGCCTTCTCATTCAAGAACTCAACGCCAACGCCAATCATGTGAAGTCGCTTCTCATAGTGGATTGCGTGGATGATGTCGACCGAGCAAAGGATGCAGGGTTCCTACGGATGGTTATATTGTTCCCCCTGGATTTCGATCGCTTTTCGGAGGCGATACGTGATCTTGGTTTCTTTTGGATACTAGCATCCTCTGCACCTATCAACCTACCAAGGGCTGCCGTAGGTGCTCGATTCACCTCAAATTAGATCCCTGAAGAAAGCCACCGCTTTTTCCCGTATTTCATGGAATGACAGGGCTAGTGACGCTCGGTCATCGTTCCTTGGGAAT
>QKGJ01000119.1 GCA_003251275.1 Ignavibacteria bacterium | reverse complement strand
ATTCAATGTCAAGGTGATGAGTGTTCGCACCATGAGGCACAAGGGAAAAACGAAATCTCAACTAACGCGCCGTGGCCGGTTCGCAGGACGAACCGCAGGCTGGAAGAAGGCGGTCGTCCGTCTTAAAGAAGGTGACAAAATCGACTTCTTCCAGAATGTTTAAGACCCGCCTTATCAAAGAGAAAACGTTATGGCTATAAGAAAATTGAAACCTAGAACTGCCGGCACACGATGGATGTCGGTGCCGAAGTTCGATGAGATCACGAAATCGCGGCCGGAGAAATCTCTTCTCAAGCCCCTGAAGAAATCCGGTGGAAGAAACAATACCGGGCGTATTACCTCGCGTCATCGTGGCGGCGGGCATAAGAGATTCTACCGCGTGATAGACTTCAAACGGAATAAGCACGGTATGGATGCAAAGGTCATTGCGATCGAATATGATCCGAATCGCTCTGCACGCATCGCGCTGCTCCAGTACGCGGACGGCGAGAAGAGATACATTATTGCACCAAACGGAATCAAGGTGAATGACATCCTCCAGTCAGGGCCGGAGTCGGAAATCCGGGATGGCAATGCGATGCCGCTGGCGAATATTCCGGCGGGCACATTCATCCATAATATCGAACTTCGCGTGGGAAAAGGAGCGCAACTTGCCAGAAGTGCCGGCTCCGCAGTCCAGCTCATGGCAAAGGAAGGAAAATTTGCACAGGTGAAACTACCCTCCGGTGAAGTGCGGAACATCGCAAGCGATTGCTACGCAACGATCGGGTCAGTTGGAAACGCTGATCATGAAAACATCAGTCTCGGAAAAGCAGGAAGATCACGCTGGTTGGGAATTCGTCCGCAGTCGCGCGGTGTTGTGCAGAATCCGGTTGACCATCCGCATGGTGGTGGCGAGGGAAAGTCTCCTCAGGGAAACCCGCACCCGGTCTCGCCCTGGGGATGGCATACAAAAGGAAAAAAGACTCGATGGCGAAAGAACCCATCAAGTAAACACATTGTGAAACGTCGCAGGTAACGGGAAGCGAGGAACAGTATGAGCCGTTCAATCAAAAAGGGTCCGTTTGTCAGCATTAAACTCCAGGATCAGGTGGAGACAATGAACAAGACCAATCAAAAAAAGGTGGTCAAAACCTGGTCCCGTTCATCGACTATTGCACCGGATTTTGTTGGACACACATTCGCCGTCCATAATGGCAACAAGTTTATCCCGGTCTATGTTCATGAAGGAATGGTTGGACATAAACTGGGAGAGTTTGCCCCAACGCGTCAGTTCCGGAATCACCCTGGTGTGAAGAAGGAAGAAACAACAAAGCCAGGCTAAAGAACTATGGAAGCTCGAGCAATTAATAGATACATCAGTACGTCGCCCCGCAAAATGCGGTTGGTCGTCGATCTCATTCGGGGAAAACGGGTTGGAGAGGCGCTACACATCCTACACTTCTCCCCCAAACATGCTTCGAAGGTTGCGGAGAAAGTTCTGCGGTCGGCGGTATCTAATTTGCAGAACAAGGACGATGGCGGTCGCGTCGACCCGGAAGACATGACGGTGAAGGAAGCGTTCGTTGATGTTGGCATGACAATGAAGAGAATAAGCCCCGCGCCAATGGGTCGGGCCTATCGTATTCGAAAGCGGTCAAATCACGTGACGATTGTGGTTGCTGCAGAGGCGAAAAAGGTGAAGGCGAAACCAAAACCAAAACCAGCTCCTGCAACGACATCAGCGACGAAGACCACGCGGAAAAAGAAAACAACGAAGGCTGCGAAGGCAGCCAAGAATTCCTAACGGAGGATTATTGGGACAGAAAACACATCCGATTGGCTTTCGGCTTGGGATCATTCGCTCCTGGGATTCAAACTGGTACGAAGACAAGTCGTTTTCTACCAAGCTGACTGAAGATCGAACGATTCGCGATTACGTCCGGAATCGTTTGAAAAAGGCGGGAATATCGCGAATCCTGATCGAACGAACGCCAAAGCGGGCAGTTATCACGATCAACACCTCACGACCGGGAATTGTTATTGGCCGAAGTGGCAAGGAGATCTCACAGCTTGAGGAAGAACTCAAGAAGATCACAAACAAAGAAGTCAAAATCCTCATAAACGAAATCAAGCGTCCGGAGTTGGATGCATATCTTGTAGCAGAGAATATTGCCCAGCAACTCGAAGGAAGGATCGCCTTTCGACGGGCGATGAAGTCGGGGATAACTGCGGCGTTGAGGATGGGTGCAGAGGGCGTCCGTGTCATGACGTCGGGGAGGCTCGGCGGAGCGGAAATTGCGCGGCGCGAGCAGTACAAAGAAGGCAGAATTCCGCTGCACACTTTACGTGCGGATATTGATTATGCCACGGCAACAGCTCGCACCATGTACGGTGCGATCGGCGTGAAGGTGTGGATCTGCAAAGGCGAGGTCCTTGACTCTCAGGGTGCAATGCATCAACCGCCTCGTCGCGGCTCAGAAGTTAGGTAGGAGTAGCAATCATGTTAATGCCCAAGAGGGTAAAGTACCGGAAAGCTCAACGGGGAAGAATGCGTGGGAAGGCGACCCGCGGTGCGAATGTTGACTTTGGTGATTTTGGATTAAAAGCGATGGAGCCGGGTTGGATCACCCAGCGACAAATCGAAGCGGCGCGTGTCGCGTTGACTCGTATGATGAAGCGCGAAGGACGAGTGTGGATCCGGATATTTCCTGACAAACCGGTGACCAAAAAACCCGCGGAAACACGAATGGGAAAAGGAAAAGGTGCGCCAGAATACTGGGTCGCAGTAGTAAAGCCGGGGAGAATAATGTTCGAAGTGGGGGGAACAAGCAAAGCGGTAGCGACTGAGGCTCTTCGCCTTGCGTCGCATAAACTCCCGATTAAGACGAAGATCAGTGTACGCCCCGACTATGCCGGGACACATTAAGCCACTGAAAGTGTTTTGAATAAGACGAAACGATTATGAAAGCAACAGAGATCAAAGAACTATCGCTCGAAGAACTGAAGAAGCGGCTCGTCGATGAAAAAGAAAACCTCGCGAACCTTCGGTTCCAAAAGGCAACAAGTCAGCTCGAAAGCCCGATCAAAGTCCGCAGCGTCCGGCGCGATATAGCGAGAATCAAGACATTAATTCGTGAAAAGGAACTGTCGCAGGCGGCGAAGCAACGCAATGAAGAGGTAAAGCAATCATGACAGAAACACAGCAAGACAACGTCAGCCGAGATCGCTCGAGTCGTCGCAAGATAAGAATCGGCAAAGTCGTGAGTAACAAGATGGAAAAAAGTATCCTTGTTGCGATTGAACGAAAAGTTCCTCATCCGCTGTACAAGAAGTACTTCAAGAGGACGACGAAGCTGATGGCGCATGACGAAAAACGTGAAGCGGGAATCGGCGACACCGTGCGAATCATGGAAACCCGACCGCTGAGCAAGCAAAAGCGCTGGCGGCTTGTCGAGATCATGGAAAAGGCGAAGTAACACATCTGCTCCCAAAGGTATAGGCCAAAGGTATTGGAATGATTCAGGAAGAAACAAATCTCGTCGTTGCAGATAATTCCGGGGCGAAAAAAGCCCGATGTATTCGGGTCTTGGGCGGGTCCGATCGGCGGTATGCCGGTCTTGGTGATCTCGTGGTCGTGGCCGTGAAGTCCGCGATTCCGGGTGCAGCGGTAAAAAAGGGGGATGTGGCGAGAGCAGTCATCGTGCGCACGAAGAAAGAAACCCGGAGAACGGACGGATCATTTATCCGCTTTGACGAGAATGCGGCAGTGCTCATTAATGACGCCGGCGAACCGCGCGGAAGCCGCATTTTCGGGCCGGTGGCCCGTGAGTTGAGAGAGCGGCAATACATGAAAATCGTCTCGCTCGCACCAGAAGTATTGTAGCCAAAGGAGTTGGATCAAGAGATGAACATTCGAAAAAATGATATGGTGATGGTGATTGCCGGTAACTCGAGAGGCAAAACGGGAAAAGTGCTGAAGGTGTATCCGGAGAAGAACAGGATTATCGTGGAAGGCGTCGCGATTATGAAGCGTCATACGCGGCCAAATCAGAAGAATCCGCAGGGCGGTATCGTGCAGCGGGAGCAGACAATCCATATCTCCAATGTCATGCTTTTGGACCCTAAGACGAGTGAGCCGACCCGCGTCGGGAAGAAGTTTGTGAAGGATGAGACGACCGGAAAAAAGAAGAGCATGCGCATCTCGAAAGCAACTGAAGAAATGTTTTAACGACCATTTACCTCTGTGAAGAATTGGTATGACCGAACACAAAGAAAAATCGAAAGAGAAAAAGAAACCGGCCGGAGAGAAGAAGGCGGCGCCGCCCGGCAAGGCTGTAAAGGGGAAGATGAAGGAGGAGCACGTTGTAGCCCGCCTTGCTGAAACCTATAAGAACCAGGTTGTGCCGTCCATGATGAAACGATTTCAGTATAAGAGCTCAATGCAGGTGCCTCGGCTTGAAAAGATCTGCGTGAATATTGGCGTCGGCCAGGCGACGCAAGATGCGAAATTAATTGATGCGGCAGTGCGCGATCTGGAGGCGATTGTCGGTCAGAAGGTGGTCGTGACGCACGCGCGGAAGTCCATTTCCAATTTCAAGCTTCGGGAAAAGATGCCGATCGGTTGCCGCGTTACGTTACGACGCGCCCGCATGTACGAATTTCTGGATCGATTTATCTCCGTTGCAGTTCCTCGTTTGCGCGACTTCCGCGGTCTTTCGGATAAGTCGTTTGATGGCCGTGGCAATTACACGATCGGAATAAAGGAACATGTGGTTTTCCCGGAAATCGATGTTGATAAGATTACCAAGATTATTGGAATGGACATCACGTTCGTCACGACTGCGGACACCGATCAGGAGGCATATGAGCTTCTGAAATCGTTCGGCATGCCGTTCGTGAAGCGCCAAGAAGTACTGGAGACAGCAAACGTCTCTTAATGTAAGGAGTAGGTAAGAATGGCAAAAAGAAGTTCCATCGCCCGTGAAATGAAGAGACAGAAAATGGTTGCAAAGTATGCTGCCATCCGAAAGGAATTGAAAGAGAGGGGCGATTATGCCGGCCTGCAAAAGTTGCCGCGCAATAGCAGTCCAACCCGTCTTCATAACAGATGCTCAATTTCCGGACGACCACGGGGCTACTATCGAAAATTTGGCATGTCGCGCATTGCATTTCGGGATTTGGCGCTTGATGGACAGATACCCGGCGTGACAAAAGCGAGCTGGTAGAAATCAGATCTTTTTGAAACTGGAGATGTACCCGTATGACAATGAATGATCCCATAGCTGATTATCTCACGAGGCTGAGAAACGCAATTCAGGCAGGCCACAAGCGGCTTGATATTCCTTCTTCGAATTTGAAGATAGCGTTGACGAAACTCCTTCTCGATCAAAAATACATAAGCGGCTATACCGAGATAAGAGAAGACGCACAGGGCACATTGAGAATCCAGCTTCGGTACAACGATGGAAAACCGGTTATCAGCGGTTTGCAGCGTACGAGCACTCCGGGTCTTCGAAAATACGCCGGCGCTGACTCTCTGCCGAGAGTCCTTGGGGGTCTTGGCATCGCAGTGATTTCCACTTCGAAAGGACTGATGACGGACAGGCAGGCCAGGGAAGCAAAGATCGGCGGCGAAGTACTCTGCGAGATCTGGTAACAATACGGTTTTGAAACAAGGAGAAGGTTTGTGTCTCGAATAGGAAAAAAGCCCGTGGTGATCCCTTCGGGCGTAAAAATTCAAAAAAGCGGTTTGGACTGCAAAGTCACCGGACCGAAAGGTGAGTTATCAGCGCGAATTCACCCGGATATTACGCTCGAATTGAAAGACAACGAAGTGTTGGTGAAGCGACCATCGGACCAAAAGGAACATCGTGCTTTGCATGGTCTCTGGCGCGCATTACTGGCGAGCATGGTAAAGGGTGTAACGGAAGGATATCAAAAGAAACTCGAACTCGTCGGCGTTGGCTACCGTGCGGAATTGAAAGGAAGCAAGTTGCAATTGTTGGTGGGTTATTCCCATCCAATTCTCTTCGCCCCTCCTAAGGGAATTAAGATTGAAGTTCCTGTCCAGACTGCGGTAACCGTGTCTGGCATTGACAAGCAATTGGTTGGACAGGTAGCAGCGAAGATCCGCTCATTCAGGCTGCCGGAGCCCTACAAAGGAAAAGGCATAAAGTACGAAGGCGAGTACATTCGCCGAAAAGCCGGCAAGGCTGCAGCAGCGGCAGGGACCAAGTAATCTTCGGTAAGGAAGAAGACGTATGATTAACAAAAAGAAAATCGAGAACCATCGTCGGTTGAAAAAACACATCCGGCTGCGTGTGACAGGGACAAGTGAACGTCCTCGTTTGACAGTGTTTCGAAGCCTCAAACATATGTATGCACAGATCGTGGATGACTCATCCGGGAGGACACTCCTGTCGATATCCGATGTGTCAAAAGACGTGAAGAGTGAAATCGGCGATGTGAAAGGCCAGGTGATGCTCGGGAAGAAGATCGGAACGCTCACCGCCAAACGGGCACTGGAAAAGAAAATCACGCAAGTCGTGTTTGATCGAAACGGGTACTTGTACCATGGCGCGGTGAAGGCGCTTGCGGACGGAGCTCGAGAGGGTGGCCTGAAGTTCTAGGCTGTCTCTTACAGACGAGAGTAAGCTGTAATCCCGCACCTATGTTGTTGTCGGGTCGTCTAATGGCAGGACAGCGGCCTTTGGAGCCGTTAGTAGAGGTTCGACTCCTCTCCCGACAGCTGATTAGTAAAAACGAAAGATCAAAAAAATTATAAAGAGGTAAGCGTTGTCAAGAATCAAGGCAAGTGAGCTGGAGCTAAAAGATAAGCTCGTCCACATTAACCGCGTTGCAAAAGTGGTGAAGGGGGGGCGACGGTTCAGCTTTAATGCTATTGTTGTGGTTGGCGATGGCAATGGCCATGTTGGTCTCGGCCTCGGGAAAGCAAATGAAGTTGCCGACGCCATATCGAAAGGTGTCGACGATGCAAAAAAGAGCGTCGTTAAGGTCTCCATCGTGAACGGGACGATCCCTCATCCGGTGGTGGGAAAGTATGGCGCTGGAAAAGTAATGTTGAAGCCCGCATCGCCGGGGACAGGACTGATTGCCGGTGGTGGCGTCCGTGCCGTTCTTGAATCCGCCGGCGTGAAGGATGTCTTGACGAAGTCAATGGGTTCTTCAAATCCGCACAACGTGGTGAAAGCGACGATGGCAGCGTTGCAGCAGCTCGTCGATGCTCGTCAGGTAGCCGGACTTCGAGGAATGACGACCGCGGATTTGTTCGGGCTGAAGCAGGCCGATACGGAAACCCAGCAGGCGTGAGAACACTATGGCAAAAAAGATAAAAATAACGCAAACCCGAAGCATCATTGACCAGGTTGAGCCCCAAAAAAGGACCATCAAGGCGCTTGGTCTTGGTCGTCCAAATTACTCGGTTGAACATACCGATACCCCCCAGATTCGCGGTATGATCCGCAAGGTCGTCCATCTGGTGAAGGTGGAAGAGCTTAAGTAACGCTACGAGACAGAAGGTAATCATGGCAAACGATATTCTCAGCAACCTGACTCCTGCAAAGGGTTCCCGGCGCAAGGCGAAAAGGATTGGTCGCGGACAGGGTTCCGGACATGGAAAAACATCGACCCGTGGCGAAAATGGTGCAGGCTCTCGTGCGGGCGCAAAGTACCGTGCGTGGTTTGAAGGGGGACAAATGCCCCTTGCGCGTCGTGTTCCGAAGAGAGGGTTTCACAATCCTTTCCCGAAAGAGTTTCAGATTGTCAACCTTGAAACGCTCGAGAATCTCTCGACGAAAGGTCGCCTGACCAACGGAGTAGTGAGCCCGGAGGTATTGTTCAAACTCGGAGTGACAAAGGGGGAGAAGATACCGGTGAAGATTCTTGGCAACGGCGAGTTGAAGGCGAAGCTCGATATCTCAGCGCACGCCTTCAGCAAATCAGCATCCGAGAAAATCACAAAAGCAGGCGGCAAGACCCAGACGATTAGTGTATCCCCGAAAGAATAATGGTCAACCTCGAGAGTTTTAGAAACGTTTTCAAGATTAAGGAGCTGCGCGAGCGAATTCTTTTTACCGCCGCAATCCTGCTCGTGGTCCGAATTGGTGCACACGTAACGCTCCCGGGAGTGGATGCAACACTGCTCGCGCAGGCAGCGAAGAATCAGGCATCCAATACGCTGTTTGGGTTGTACGATCTGTTTGTCGGTGGAGCGTTTCGCAATGCGGCGGTGTTTGCTCTTGGCATTATGCCCTACATAAGCTCCTCGATCATTCTTCAGCTTCTTGGAGCCGTCGTTCCCTACTTCCAAAAACTCTCCAAGGAGGGTGAAGAGGGACGGAGAAAGCTCACGCAGTTGACAAGGTATGGTACAGTCGTCGTTGCGGCATTACAGGCATGGGGTGTGAGCGTTCGCCTCACCAGTATGCAGATCGAAGGATTATCCATAGTGCCGGCAGAAATCCAAGGCCTCAGCTTCACGCTCTCAACAGTCCTGTTCCTGACTGCAGGAACGATGTTCATGATGTGGCTTGGTGAGCAGATTACGGAACGAGGAATCGGCAATGGTATTTCACTGATAATCTTTATTGGGATTATTGCGCGCTTTCCTCATTCGATTGTTGAACAATTCCTCGTTAGCGAGGTCGTCTATACACTGGTTATGATTGGGTTTATGGTTGCTATCGTCGCCGCAGTCGTTGCACTAACACAAGGGACGAGACGAATTCCGGTGCAGTATGCGAAACGGGTTGTTGGAAGAAAGGTGTACGGCGGAGTGACGCAATACATTCCGTTGCGCGTGAACACGGCTGGTGTTATGCCCATTATCTTTGCGCAATCCATCATGTTCATTCCGGGAACAATCGTCTCGTTCTTCCCCGAGAGCGAGTGGCTGCAGAACCTCTCAACCTATTTCGAATATACATCAGCCACCTATTCGGTTGTGTACGGATTGATGATCGTGTTCTTCACTTATTTTTATACTGCGATCGCCTTCAATCCGAAGGATGTTTCTGAGAACATGCAAAAGCAGGGAGGGTTTATTCCTGGTATTCGACCGGGAAAGCACACCTCGGAGTTTATCGATAATATCTTAACGAAGATTACGTTGCCCGGCTCAATCTTCCTGGCACTTGTCGCGATTCTTCCCGCGTTCATGACGCGGTTTGGTGTAACACCCGGCTTTGCCCAATTCTTTGGCGGAACGAGCCTTCTCATCATGGTTGGTGTTGCGCTGGATACAATCCAGCAACTCGAATCCCATCTCCTCATGAGACACTATGATGGCTTCATGAAGACGGGGAAGATGAAAGGGCGGAGATAACCTCTCCAAAAGGAGAGCGGTTTACGATGGGGAAGGTACCTATCAAATCTGAACATGAGATCGGTTTGATGCGCGAAAGCGGCAAACTTGTCGCTGAGGTGCTATCACTGATTGGTTCGAGGGTTAAACCGGGTATCACCACCGGAGAGTTGGATGAGATCGCAGAGGAGTATATTCGCTCCAACGGGGGCGAGCCGGCGTTCAAAGGATACGGAAGCGACAAGAACAACCTCTTCCCGGCAACGCTGTGTATCTCCGTTGATGAAGAGGTGGTGCATGGCGTCCCGGACGGCCGGGTTCTGCGAGAAGGGCAAATCGTGTCGATTGATGTGGGAGTCTTGAAGGACGGCTACTTTGGCGACAGCGCAAGAACGTTTGCAGTTGGAAGAATTTCCGAGGAAAAACAACGACTCCTACGCATTACTGAAGAGTCATTGTACAAGGGAATCGAGAAAGCAGCGGCTGGCAATAAACTTCATGATCTTTCCGCCGCTGTCCAGGAGCATGTTGAATCAGCCGGCTTTTCTGTAGTGCGCGATCTCGTTGGTCATGGAATTGGGAAAGAGCTGCACGAAGAACCGGCAGTACCGAATTTCGGGACTCGAGGTAGCGGATTGACGCTACGAGAAGGCATGACACTGGCGATCGAGCCCATGGTCAACGCAGGAACGTACGAAGTGGTTGTTGCCCCTGACGGGTGGACAGTGCGAACAAGTGACGGCAAGCCTTCAGCTCATTTTGAGCATACAATCGTTGTCCGAAATGGAGAGGCTGAAATCCTCACACGATAAAGAAATGGCAAAACAGGGTCCGATAAAAGTCGATGGGGTTATCACTGACACATTGCCCAATGCAATGTTCAAAGTGAGTCTGGAAAACGGACATAATATTCTTGCACATATTTCAGGCAAGATGAGAATGAACTTCATCAAGATTTTGGTCGGCGACAAAGTAACGGTGGAAATGTCACCGTACGATTTGACAAAGGGGCGAATCACCTACAGGTATAAGTAACCTGTACAAAGGAAATCATCATGAAAGTACGATCCTCAATTAAGAAGATGTGCATCAATTGCAAGATCATCAGACGGAAGGGAACAGTCCGGGTGATCTGCAAGAATCCAAAACATAAACAGCGACAAGGGTAAGGAGGAGTCGATTGGCTCGTATAGCTGGAATCGATCTGCCGAAGAAGAAACGCTCGGAAGTTGGGCTCACCTACATTTTTGGCATCGGCCGCGCCTCGGCGCGCGAGATCCTGCAGAAATCAGGTATTGATTTCGACAAGAAGATCGGCGATCTCGACGATGACGAGGTGGCGAAGATTCGCGGTGTTATTACCGCGGAGTACAAAGTGGAAGGTGCGCTTCGCAGCGAAGTTCAAATGAACATCAAACGGCTCATGGATATCGGGTCATATCGCGGACTGCGGCACCGCAAAGGACTGCCTGTGCGCGGTCAACGGACTCGAACGAACTCCCGCACGCGGAAGGGCCGCCGAAAGACAGTGGCAGGCAAGAAAAAAGTAGCTGCAAAGACCTAGCCTGATACAATGGCTCACGTAATAATTTTCACGGAGGTATAAGTGGCGAAAACCACTTCATCGGATTCACAGAAAAAAAGAAAAAAGATCCAGGTTGACATCAGCGGGAAAGTTTTTGTCCGCGCGACGTTCAACAACGTGATCGTGACGATTACCGATATTTATGGTAACACTATCAGCTGGTCGTCGGCGGGGAAAAACGGGTTCAAGGGATCCCGGAAGAATACACCTTTTGCCGCACAGGTCTCTGCCGAGGCGGCCGCCAAAACGGCCTTCGATCTCGGTCTTCGCAAGGTCGAAGTTCTGGTGAAAGGCCCTGGTTCCGGAAGAGAGGCTGCGATACGTGCTTTGCAAGTGGCGGGTCTTGAGATCAGCAGCATCCGGGACATAACCCCAATTCCTCATAACGGTTGCCGTCCTCCCAAGCGAAGACGCGTGTAACGAAATTTAGATACTACAGGAAGAGTCAATGGCAAGATACACCGATCCAAGTTGTAGGTTGTGCAGAAGGGAGAAGCAAAAGCTGTTTCTCAAGGGAACGAAATGCTTCACGGAAAAATGCCCGGTCGAAAGACGTGGCTTCCCTCCGGGACAACACGGTCAAAACAGGCGAATGAAGATCTCCGAATACGGAGTTCAGTTGCGTGAAAAGCAGAAGGTTAGACGAACATATGGTCTCATGGAAACACAGTTCCGGAACTACTTTACCAAGGCCCTGCGCCAGACCGGCAGAACAGGTGAAATCCTGGTGAAGCTGTTGGAGCGACGGCTCGACAACGTGGTGTATCGAATTGGCCTAGCACCATCCCGTAAAGCGGCGCGGCAGCTGGTTGTCCATGGACATTTTCTGGTCAACGACAAAATGGTGGACATACCATCGTACATCCTTCGCGCCGGGGATACCATCCAGGTGCGAGACAAAAGTAAGAAGCTCGATGTTATTCATTCATCGATGAAGAGAATGAAAGACACGTCGATGTTGCCGTGGCTCAGCCTCGATAAGGCTGCAATGCGGGGGACGTTCCTGAATGTTCCGGAGCGGGCGGATATTCCCCTTGCCGCAGATGAACAACTCATTGTCGAATTGTATTCAAAGTAAAATTCCCCTCCGTTGGGAAGAGGATAAAAAACTATGACATCAGGTCTTATTCAAATGCCGGAACGTATTCAACTGGATGAAGCCAGTTATTCCGGTACGTATGGTCGTTTCGTAATTCAGCCTTTGGAAAAGGGATTTGGCGCAACCATTGGTAATTCGATGCGGCGGGTATTGCTTTCCTCGCTTCCCGGGTACGCAATTACCGCCTTTCGGGTGGAAGGTGTGGAGCATGAGTTTTCCACCATCTCTGGCGTCGTTGAGGATGTGCCGGACATGATTCTAAACCTCAAGCAGGTGCGGATGCGCCTCGTCAACAAGAAGGCGAATCGCGTAGTAGTCCCCCTTCGCGGACCGCTACAATTCACCGCCGGGGAAATTCAGAAAGCATCGCCGGAAGTGGAGATATTGAATCCTGACCTCCATATCGCGACGCTTAACTCTGAAGCAAATTTCGAGCTTGATCTGCGTGTTGGGCGAGGGGTAGGGTACGTTGTCTCTGAAGAGAACAAGAGTCCGGAACATACAGTTGGCGTCATTCCCGTCGACTCTATTTTTACACCAATACGAAATGTCCGTTACTTTGTGGAGCCTACCCGCGTTGGTCAGCAAACAGACTATGAGAAGCTGACGATTGAGATCGATACCGACGGCTCCATTACACCGAAGGACGCACTTGCTCATGGAGGGAAAATCCTTCGCGATCACATTCAGCTCTTTATCAACTTCGACATTGAGCCGGAAGCAGAAGGCGATGAGACCGAACACGATGCAGAATTTGCCAGAATCCGCAAAGTGCTTCTGACGCCGGTCGATGAGTTGGAACTCTCCGTCCGCTCGCATAACTGTTTGCGTGCGGCGAACATTAAGACCATTGCAGAACTGGTAAAGCGTGATGAAGCTGAACTGCTGAAGTTCAGGAATTTCGGTCGCAAGTCCCTTGCAGAGCTATCGGAGATCGTGGAGGCGGAAGGATTGGTGTTCGGGATGGATATCACGAAGTATGTTCGGGACAGCGAACAGTAGATTACGAGTACAGTCATTTTATTGTTTGGATAGAAGATCATGAGACATGGAAAGCGCGGTCGAAAACTTAAGAGAACTGCAAGTCACAGGCGCGCAACCCTCGCAGCCCTGTCGACATCGCTGTTGCGGCACAAGCGGATTACAACGACGATTGCAAAGGCCAAAGAGACGCGCAACGTTGTTGAAAAAATGATTACAAGGGCAAAGAGAGCTGTCGCCCGGGAAGATGCACCCGGCATCGGCGTGCATGCGCGCCGGGAAGTGGGTCGAATGATTAAAGATCGGAGCGTTCTTGCTGAGCTTTTCTCCACGATCGCGCCAAAGGTTGCTGATCGCCAGGGCGGGTACACACGGGTCGTGAAACTTGGCCAGCGCCCCGGTGATGGCGCTGAGATGGCTGTCATCGAACTCGTGGATTTTGCTCTCGGCCTGGACAAAACGGAAGAGCCCAAAGCGGAAACAAAGAAGACCAAACGCACCAAGAAGGCCCCTGCTGCAACGACGGAAGAAGCACCTCCTGCAGAAGAGAAGCCGAAGAAAAAGAAGGGCTCAAAAGAGTCCAAAGAAAAAGAGTCCCGTTAAGCGGGACTCTTGCCTTTCAGCCGGCCCCGGACATTCATCAGTTCGATGAGACGAAGTCCTTTCGCTCCTTGTCCGTCTCGATCTTCAAAGAATACCGTGTATGAGAATTACATCAGCGGAATTCGTGCTGGGCGTTGCCAACTTGAGGCAACTTCCCAAGGGGAATAAACATGAGGTTGCCTTTCTGGGCCGATCGAATGTTGGAAAATCATCTCTCCTCAATAAGCTCTGCAATAGAAAGACCCTCGCCCGCAAAAGCTCCACTCCCGGCAAAACGCGTGAGCTGAATTACTACCTCATCAATGGTTCATTCTACTTCGTTGATCTTCCCGGATACGGCTACGCAAAAGTACCGGAGCAAATGAAAACAAGTTGGGGGATGATGATCGAGCAGTATTTGAAATCCCGCGAGCAGCTTGCCCTCGTGATTCAGCTTGTCGATTCCCGTCACGAACCCACTGTTCTTGATCTGCAAATGGTCGGGTGGCTTGACTATTACGAAGTCCCTTTTGTTATTGCGCTGACAAAAGCCGACAAGCTCCCCCGAAGCAAAATGCCTGCATACATGCAGCGAGTTTGGGAGGTTTTTCACCCGTTCAAGTTCTGTGTGGATGTTATTCCCTGTTCCGCAATTACCGGTCTTGGCAAGAATGACGTCATGAAAGCGATTGCCGATCAAATTTCCTCAACGAAAAGGGTTTCGAGATAATGAAGAAGCGTCTATTTACACCCGGACCGACTCCGATTCCGGAAAAAGTTGCCCTCGCAATGGCTGAGCCGATTATCCACCATCGGAATCCCGAGTTTGGAGAGGTCCTTACCCGCGTGAACGAGAACTTGAAATACCTCTTTCAGACATCCCAACCCGTCCTCACGCTTACATCGTCTGGCACCGGCGGAGTGGAGGCAACCTTCGTCAGCTTGTTTTCTCCGGGGGACAAGATCATAGCGGTGAATGGTGGGAAATTCGGCGAACGATGGGTGAAAATGCCACAGGCATTCGGAATGAACGTTGTTGAGGTAAGAACGAAATGGGGAACAGCTCCCGATATCGATTCTCTCAAAGCCGTCCTCCTGAAGAACGCCGATGCAAAGGCCGTATATCTTGTTCATAGCGAAACTTCGACCGGGACCGCCGCGGACATCGAATCTCTTGCGAAAATGATTCGCGAGAATTCTTCAGCATTGGTTTGTGTGGATGGAATTACCGCAGTAGGAGCACATGAATTCCGTTTTGATGCCTGGGGTGTCGATGTCTGTGTCACCGGCTCGCAAAAAGGACTGATGATCCCTCCGGGCCTTGCTTTTGTCGCGCTCAGCAAGCGCGCTATCGAATCAATGAAGACATCAACGCTTCCGAAATTCTACTTTGATCTCCGCAAAGCACTCAAGTCACACGAGAATAACGATACCCCGTGGACTCCCGCGGTCTCCCTCGTTGTTGGGGTGGATCGTGCCCTTGAAATGATTCGGTCTGAGGGAATTGAAAACGTTTGGTCCCGGCACCGGCGTCTCTCCTCTGCTTTGAGGGAAGGATTGTCCGCGCTTGGCTTGAAACTCTTTTCCGACTCTCCGTCGTACGCGGTTACTCCTGTATGGATGCCCGAGGGTGTTGAGTGGAAGGCGTTCAATAAGACTTTGAAGGTCGATAATGGTATAACCATTGCGGGCGGTCAGGATGATTACGCGGGGAAGATATTCCGCATCTCGCATCTTGGCTACTATGATGAACTGGACATGATTACCGTGATCGCCGCAATCGAACGGACACTTTCGGTTCACAAATATGCATTTGATCCCGGAGTCGGGATTGCTGCAACGCAGAAATCATTTTTGTCCCATCTCCTGTAACAGGTGCTATGAAGGTTCTGGTGAGCGATAGTCTCGAACAACGGTGTATCGATATCCTTGTTTCAGAGGGTTTCGAAGTCGATAACAAACCGGGCATCACCCCCGCTGAGTTAACATCCATTATCGGAGAGTATGATGGACTGGTTGTTCGCAGTGCGACCAAAGTGACGGCGGAGGTTCTTCGCGAAGCGAAGAAAATGAAGATCATCGGCCGCGCAGGAACGGGCGTTGATAACATTGACACCACGGCGGCAACACGACATGGTATCCTCGTGATGAACACACCCGGCGGCAACACCGTCTCCGCGGCCGAACACACCATCTCCATGATGCTTGCCCTTGCGCGGAATATTCCGCAAGCGAACAAGAGTTTGATTGAAGGTCGCTGGGACAGGAAAAAGTATGTCGGGACGGAAGTGCTTGAAAAGACCATCGGAATTCTTGGACTCGGAAAGATTGGTCGGGAGGTGGCTTCCCGCTGCCGTGGGCTCGGCATGAAAACGATTGGGTATGATCCTGTGCTCGCGAAGGACGTTGCCGCGCGTGAGAATATTGAACTCGTCCCGCTTGAAGATCTTTTTCGGCGGTCGGACTTTGTCACTCTGCATACTCCACTCACGAAGGAAACAAAGAACCTTTTGAACGAGGAAACTCTGCGGAAGTGCAAAAAAGGAGTGCGTTTGATTAATTGTGCCCGTGGAGGTATAGTTGATGAAGATGCACTTCTCGCCGCATTGCTTTTGGGGCATGTTGCGGGAGCTGCCCTTGATGTGTTCTCCGAGGAACCACCTTCAAACAAGGACCTTATTGCTCATCCACATGTCATCGCGACCCCTCATCTGGGTGCCTCCACGGAAGAAGCGCAGGAAAAGGTGGCGGTGCAAATAGCGCATCAACTCGCGGACGCTCTTCATGGCAGGGGCTATGCGGGTGTTGTCAATGGCGGTGCACTCCACCTTACGATGAAAGAGGAAGTGCGCCCGTTGCTTCAGTTGGCCGAGAAACTGGGGAGCATTGTGGCTCAGGCTTCCAGAGGAACGCTCAAAAAGATTTCGATCGCCGGATTTGGGGATGAGGTTGTCTCATCGATGGAACTGCTTCGCGCAGGTGTTCTGAAAGGAATTTTGTCGCATGCACTTCAACAGCCGGTGAATTTCATCAATGCTCCATTTCTTGCAGATGAGATGGGGCTTTCAGTCTCGGAACAGCGCGATAAGGATGGCGAGAACTTTAACAGCCTCTTGCGTGTTCGCTATGAGACAAGCGAAGAAGCCAAAGAAGTTGCCGGAACGGTCTACCGGCCGTCCACCATTCGGTTGGTGCGCATGGATGGATTTCGATTAGAGGTTCGACCGGAAGGAGCACTTCTCATCTATACTAATCTTGACAAACCGGGAATGCTGGCAAAAGTCGGGGCGATCCTTGCCAAACATGATGTCAATATTGCCGGCGTTTCGCTGGGGAGAACAGAAATAGGGAAGAATGCTCTCACGGTCATGAGCATTGACAACGAAATCCCTCCCTCTGCCTGGAAGGAGTTGCAAGAGCAGGAGGGAATTTCAGGCCTTCGCCTGGTCCACTTAGACGCTTAGACCTAGTGATTATGTGACTTTTTTCGTCAAAACCACTTTTTTTTGGCTCCTCTTGACAAAGTACACTCACATATATATATTGACAGCGTTCACTGCGCGCCCGCAGGAGCAATCCACCATCGACACTTCGATCACATTAT
>QKGJ01000291.1 GCA_003251275.1 Ignavibacteria bacterium | reverse complement strand
CACCATCAATCTGAAAGTGAATCTCATCGTGTCATTCCCTCATCAACCGGTACTCAAAAGCGATTTAATCGAACTCAGGCCCCTCGCGGCCGAAGACTTCGACGCTCTTTTTGCCATCGCCTCCGACCCGTTGATATGGGAACAACATCCGGCGAAAGACCGATGTGAGCTGCCGGTCTTTCAGAAATTCTTTCGTGATGCTGTCGAATCCGGCGGCGCCTTGATTGCGATTGATCCCAGAAATCGGCAGGTGATCGGTTCATCGCGCTTTCATGGATACGATGAAAGAAAACGCGAGATCGAGATCGGCTGGACATTTCTGGCACGGTCATATTGGGGCGGCCGATACAACGGTGAGATGAAACGATTGATGCTGCAACACGCTTTCCAATTTGTGGACTCCGTTGTGTTTCTTGTCGGTCCGCAGAACCTACGATCGCAGCGGGCAATGGAAAAGATTGGCGGTGTTCGTGTCGGTTCGCGTCGTGATGGCGAGGGGAGAGAAAGCGTCGTGTATCAAATAACTTCTACAGCATTCGAAGCACGTTTAGCTAAGCATTAAGGTGGTGGTATGCCCAACACGCAGGACGGATGGATAGGCGGAGCAAAATACGAAGACTTCATGGGTCGATGGAGCCGCAAGCTCGCGCCTGAGTTTGTCGCATGGCTCAAGATACCCGCCGGAGCTCACTGGCTTGATGTGGGTTGCGGGACCGGCGCGCTGACGGAAGCCATTAGCATGCACGCCGATCCGGCATCGGTGGTTGGCTGCGATCCATCGGCGGCGTTCGTCGAGTATGCAACCCGGCAAACACGAAACGGGCGAGTGTCGTTCGTCGTTGCAGGGGCGGGCTCATTGCCGAAGCATGCAGAGGGCTACGATTGCGTGTCTTCACTGCTCGCTTTGAATTTCTTTCCCGATCACGTGTCTGCCGTTCGCGAGATGCGGAGTCTTGTTCAGTCCGGAGGAGTTGTCTCCGCGTGTGTCTGGGACTATGCGGGAAAGATGGAGTTTCTCCGATACTTCTGGGATGTTGTTGTCGAAGAGAACCCCAGCACGCGCGAGCAAGATGAAGGCGTCCGTTTCCCGATCTGCAATCCAGCGTCACTTGCAGAGCTATTCAAGACAGCAGGTCTCGCCGAGGTCGTGTGTGAACCCATCGATATCCCGACGAAGTTCAAAGACTTTGACGATTACTGGCGACCGCTGCTCGCGGGGACCGGGCCGGCTGCAGCCTACGTCGCATCGCTCGAGCAGAACCGACGCGAGGCATTGCATCGAATGTTAGAAAATAAGCTTCGGCGTTCGGAACACGGGGCGATTGATCTCATTGCCCGCGCATGGGCAGTGAGGGGTACCGTGAGTTGAAGATCGGGCAAAGTACTATAAATCTAAGTCGGCACGGGAGAGATATTGTATGAGCAAGAAATCGTTTCAGGACTTCTATCCGGATGAACTAAGCTATTGCTACGGTTGCGGTCGACTTAACACGCATGGTCACCAACTCAAGAGTTATTGGGATGGCGAGGAGACCGTTGCCCTCTTCCACCCCAAGCCTCATCACATTGCGATTCCAGGGTATGTATACGGCGGTTTGATTGCATCGTTAATCGACTGCCACGGCACAGGCACCGCCTCGGCTGCATCATACCGGAAAGAGGGGCGTGCGATGGGTACAGAGCCACCATTTCGTTTCGTGACGGCATCTTTGCACGTGGATTATGTGCGTCCAACGCCGCTCGGGATTTCCCTTGAGGTGCGGGGAAGAGTTAAAGAAGTGAAGGGTCGAAAGGTAGTAGTGAGTGCAACGGTTTCTGCTGAGGGTGAGATATGTGCACGAGGTGAAGTGGTTGCAGTGCAGATGCCGGCGAATATGATGGCAAAGGCAGAGCCGACCTGAAATCCATCATGATTCAAATAGTAAGAACCGACTCGGCCAACAGAGACTTTGTTGAACTCGTAAAACATCTTGATGCGGAACTGGCAGTACGGGACGGGAGTGAGCATTCGTTTTACGCCCAATTCAATACAATCGATAAATTGAAACATGTCGTTGTTGCCTACAGCGATAGTAAACCGGTCGGCTGCGGCGCAATGAAGGAATACTCCTCAAGCGTCGTGGAAATAAAGCGAATGTACACACCGCCAGAAAACAGAGGCAGCGGAATAGGAACGCGGGTATTGGCTGAATTGGAACAATGGGTATTTGAATTGTCATACCAAAAGTGCATTTTGGAAACCGGAAAAAGACAACCGGAAGCAATCGCACTTTACAAAAAGCACGGCTACAAGCTAATACCAAATTACGGACAGTATGATGAAATCGAAAACAGCGTTTGCTTCGAAAAGGAAATCAACTAGGTTTTCGTTTTGGCCTGCGTTAAGGTATGTTGCCGGCAGAAGCTCTTGCCCTTGAGCAAGCACACACAATGAAACCACGTACCATCAACTCATGACACACACAAACGACAGGAGTAATCATGTATCTCATACGCGAAGTTATGAATTGCAAACCAGGGAAAGTAGGTGAGATGAAGAAAAAATTCAAAGCAATATCCACGGTGATGACGCGGATGAACTATAAGCCTTTTCGGATTTTCACGGATGTCAGCGGGGAGCAGTTCTGGACGCTCGTCGCTGAATCGGAGGCAAAGACCTTCGATGACTTCCTCGCAATGGAGAACAAAGTCATGGGAGACCCGGAGGCACAAAAAGCAATGGCGGGATACCACGAACTGGTAGAGCGTGGGCGGAGAGAAATCTATAAAATCGAAGCATAACAAAGAGATAGACTTCTTGTGTTACTCCACATCCTGCAAAAAACGAAACGAGGAGGAATTGGAAGGAGGGTAACCCTCAAGGACATCCAAAACTTGGAGATCTCCATGAATCGTTTTCCCCCTTTCGTGCAAAAGCTCACCTTTGTACTCTTCTCAATCCTGCTGACGTTGGGGTATCAGCAGAGCTTAAGTCAGGAGAAGGAGAAACCAACACGCGAGCAACTCATCGCAGCTGCTCGGAACGTTATGTCCGCGGCTGGAAACTGCGCCTTGATCACCATCGATGAATCCGGGGAGCCCCGAGTCAGAGTGATGGATCCATTTCCTCCAGACAGCAATATGGTCGTATGGTTTGGCACGAATCCGCACAGCCGCAAAGTTGAACAGATTCGAAACAATCCTCGCGTCAACTTGTTTTACTTCGACGCCGGGGGACAAGGATATGTGACAATCGCCGGCACAGCCCGACTTGTCGATGATCCCGAAGAAAAGAACGAGCGATGGAAAGCCGAATGGGAAGCGTTTTATCCGAATCGCTCTGAGGCCTACCTCCTGATCGAAGTCATGCCGGATTGGCTTGAGGTTCTCAGCGGAAAACATGGGATCTCCGGCGATCCTGAGACGTGGAAACCACCGACGGTGAAGTTTGAAGCATACAAGTCGAACGATGCAGAATGAGATCGTCAGCGCCCGCAAGCTCCCCCTCCCGCCGAACGATACTCAAGGCCTTTGCCACGGGGCTGACTGCGCTCATCGGTCCAGCTGGAAGAGCGATTGCCCAAAGAACAAAGAGAGCCGGTCAACGCATCCCTCTCGTTCACACCACCGATCTCTACCACCCACCCCAGGATCCCGACGACCAGATCGATTTGGCAACTGTGCTGGCGCTGGGTGAATTCGATTTGCAAGGTGTGGTTCTCGATATCACTCAGCGGTTTTTGGAAGGCGCGCCCGAGGGCTTCGATATTCCCCGCGATCCGGGGTTTATCCCGCTGAGTCAGATCG
This sequence comes from Ignavibacteria bacterium, assembly GCA_003251275.1. GTDB lineage: Bacteria > Bacteroidota > Ignavibacteria > UBA10030 > UBA6906 > SZUA-287. The sequence goes on along the minus strand of QKGJ01000291.1, from coordinate 915 downwards.
GTTATTTGCTTGGCCGGGACATTCCGGTCGCAATAGGCCCAACTCAGCCCTTAAAACATCCCGGCGACCTGGCTAACGATCGTCCCCGCCGTGAGCAGGCGGGTGTCGAAATGCTGCTTGATGTTTTGGATCGAAGCGCTGAGCCTGTGGTGATTACCGTGCTGGGTTCCGCCCGCATCGTAACCGCAGCCTACAACCGGGAGCCTGAGCTGATGAAGGCAAAGACCCGCGCCGTTATCCTCAATGCAGGCGCCACCGGCGGGACCAAAACAGAGTGGAATGTCGGGTTGGATGTCCATGCTTTCGTGGGACTCTGGCGAAGCGGTTTGCCGATCCATTGGTATCCTTGCGCCACTGAAAAGAGCGCCTTTGTGCGACAGCATGAACGGGGCACGTATTGGAGTGCAAAACACAAAGTGCTGTTCCACGATCTGCCCGAAAGTCTCCGGTCATGGTTTGCGTATGGTTTCTCCGGCAACACTCGGGGTGATTTCATTCGCGCTCTCGATGACTTGGGGAGCGGCTCCGAATGGGAAAATATTCTCGCTGGTGGACGCAATCTCTGGTCGACAACTTCATTGGTAATGACTGCCGGTCGAGTGTTGGCCAGAACTCAGGAGGGCTGGCGTTTTCTGCCTAAGGCAGCTGCAACCGGACTCGATGTGTGGCCATGGCGGCTCGATCCCATCTCTGCCACGGTCTCGGACGATGGCAAGATATCATGGCAGGTTGATGAAACATCAACATCATCATACCTCTTCGGCCGCAAGCCCGATGTCGAGTATGGTGGAGCAATGGGCGAAGCGCTGAATGCGTTGCTGAAGACACTACCGGCTTGATTCTGTTGATACCTTTTTGCTCTTAGCATTATAAACATCAGTGAACATAAGCCATGGGTAAATCATTACTGTATTT
>QKGJ01000368.1 GCA_003251275.1 Ignavibacteria bacterium | reverse complement strand
CTAACATCCCAATTCACTTGTCCGAGTTAGCCTGCCGAAGGAACTGTTTCCATTACGGCTGAGTCGATCAAATCTGAAGATCGGCGCCGGAAGGGTACCATTAGGGGTACCGTGCGGATGTGAAAGCAAAAGACCCTTGCATTTGCAGGGGTCTTTATGTGCCCGGAACAGGACTTGAACCTGCACGACCTCACGGCCACTAGCTCCTGAAGCTAGCGCGTCTGCCAATTTCGCCATCCGGGCTTTGTGTTTTTTTATCTAGGATCTCTCGTAAGAACTCTTTCCCAATTCCAGGTTTGAGGTATTTCTCTCCAGTTCGTGCCTCAATCCTGGTTTCGAACTCTTCAACATGAAAAAGGACGAAGGGTCTTCTAGGTCGCGTCGTCCGTTCTTTCCCGGTGTTATGCTCCTTAACGCGTCTCTCAACGTTATTCGTCAAGCCCACATAGATGTACCGTTTCACCAGACTGCTAATGCAGTAGACAAAATAAATCATCCTCTCCTGAAGCTAGCGCACCTGCCTGCCGGCAGGCAGGTGTGCCAATTTCGGCATCCGAGCTTGAGCGCAAAGAAGATAGAAAAAACAGCCTGGAGAATCAATATCAGAACGAACTTCTCTCATGTTTGATTGCCTCAGCCTCGCGTTCTCCGTATCTTCTGTCCGTTCAACTGTTCACCACCAGGATTGTCAACTCATGGCTATCAGAATCTTCGTAACGGGCGGAACGTTCGATAAAGAGTACAACGAGATCGACGGAACTCTCTTCTTCAAGGATACGCATTTGAAAGAGATGCTCACACTCGCGCGCGCGCGCGTTGAAGTGGACATCAGAACGCTAATGATGATCGATAGCCTGGAAATGACCGACGCCGATCGGCAGCTTATTCTCAAGCAGTGCGGCGCCGCAAAAGAAAACCAAATCGTAATCACGCATGGCACCGATACGATGGACCAAACGGCGCGCGTTCTCGGGGAAGCGAAACTCCCAAGAACAATCATCCTCACGGGAGCAATGATTCCCTACAAATTCGGGAGTTCCGACGGGTTGTTCAACCTGGGAAGTGCTCTCGCGTTTGCGCAAGCGTTGCCGCACGGCGTCTACGTCGCCATGAATGGCATGTGCTTCAATTGGGACAACGTCCGGAAGAATAAGAAGACGGGAAAATTCGAGGAGCTGAGGAGCTAACGCTCCCTGATATTCTTGGAGAAGTCCATCACCTGCTGAACCCCTCCTATGGTTGCTATCACCTCGTCCCCCCGCACCTTCATGTTCACCGGTGATTTCGCGGCTGACTGAAAATCCCGTCTGGCGGTGACTGTTCCATTCCCATCAATGAGAATGAAAGCGGGATTGTGATAGCGAATGACCCCACCGTCGACAGACACATCTTCTATTGTGGCCAGTACGTAGTCGCCAAGGATTTGCACATTCGTCGCGATCAGCTCCCTTCTGCCGGTGGTCCATGAGGTCGTCGTCTGTTTGGTGATGTCAGCGATGGTCACATCATTTCGTTCTGCGAATGCCACCCTTTTGTTTTTCTCGTCAATATCGCCATGACGAAAGATACCGGCCAGCTCACGGATCATCTCAGCTTTCCCATCGAACACATAGGTCTTCTTGACGATGCCATTCTCACTTGAATACGCTCCAGCCATCACATATTTTCCCGATGAGGAAACAACAACTTCAGCCGCATGCTCATGCGGAAGCGAGCTACTCCACAGCTTTTCGCCTTTCATGGTCATACAGGAAAGAGTGACCTCCCTGCTTTCCGGAGAGGAGAAAAGGAACGCAGCCACACCGCCATTGACCGCACATTTGATTACCCTTTCGTAGTCCGGGGCATGATTACCAAACGGATACAGGGCGGCAACGCTCTCGCCTCCCGGGCCGTACCACTCAATCACCCCTTCCGCCGATGAGACCACCACGGAGGATCCGTCGAGGTCAGAGAGGATGATGGCCGGAAATTGAAAATCGAACGGTACTTCTTTCTGGATTTGATAGAGCCTGTTCCCTTCTTCATTCATGACCGTGGCGGTCCATTGATTTGATTCCGGCCAGGTCTTTGCGCTCCCCGCTTGCTCAATGCGTACAGAGAATTTCCCGGACCTCGATTCGACAATTGTTTGAGAGTCCGACATAAGCGGAAGGAAGAACAGGCAGGCAAGAAGGATTGACAAGCGATTCATCATTATTTGAGCACCATCATGGAGTGAACTGTAGAAAACCCGCCTGCACGCATCCTGTAGAAATACATCCCGCTTGCAATGCCAGATGCATTCCAACGGATTGAGTGATTGCCGGGTTTCACCACTTCCTGAACGAGTGTTGTCACCTCTCGTCCCAGGACATCATATACTTTGATGTCAACTAGAATCTCCTGGGGAACCTGGAACACAATTGTCGTACTTGGGTTGAAGGGGTTCGGGTAGTTCTGTGCGAGTGCGAACCGAAAGGGGAGATTTTCTTTATCTCCTTCTGCAACATCCGTGAGGTAGTCAAAATATTGGAAGACACGACGCATAACCGTATCCCTGTTTGCCTTTGTCGTGATCGTCTCGAACGGGAATCCGACCACAGCGACTGCACCCGGCGCTGTTCCATTCGGAAACAACCCTTTGTATCCGGTTCCCGCATAAACCGAACTCGTCGCATTACCATACCTCAGTAGAACACTCGCGCCCGGCTCCGGAGTAAGATAGTCCGGCCAATCCTCATCATATGGCGAACCCTCTGCAACAATTCCGTACCGCAGATTTACATCACCGAAAATGGACGAAGGCTCTCCGACAACAGTGTATTCGTTTGAATCATCCCCCGCATATCTCGTTTTCAAAAAGTCATGAAGAAAATCTCTGTCCTCCTGGGTCGGCCCGGACGGTCTGTCAAGATCGTAGCCAATCTCTGATCCCGAGACAAAAAGCCTTCCGCCATTCTGAAGATACGCTTTGACAAATGCCTGCTCAGCCGCACTGAATGTCTCGTCGTTGCTGGACTCATCACCCAACACCCACAGCACCACATCATAGTCCGGCAACGAAACGGAGCTGTTGAGGATGGCGTCGTTTGAACACGTGTTGAAATCGAATGGCACCGACCGCCCGTACGTCATCGCGAATGGATGGAATGTTTCGTGATAGCTTCCCGAGGGCTCCGTTCGATCAAATCCGTCCACAATGAGGATGCTTGTGGAAGAACTGTTCAGGCGGACTCCATAGAAATCGCTGAAGCCGCTGACGTTTGGTATCGATGCGGAATCTACGGCAGCAAGGCGAAAATAAATCGCGCCGGTAGAAAAGACGTTGTAATACGATTTCTCCGTCATTCCGGCTGTCAGCACGGATTCTCCATCTTTCAATATCCACGTTGTTCCATCGGCGGAGAAATACAGGCGATAGCCGCGCAAATCCCCCTCCGTATTCCCAACCCAGGAGACGGTTATCTTGCCGGTGCTGTCGTTCACGACGGATCGTAGTTCTGGCGGAGCGGGCGCAATCACGTCTTCTCTATCGACGTGAATTGGAACGTACAGCGTCTCGGCATTGCTGCGTGTGTCTTCAGTGAAGATCATGACGAGATAGTCATCGACAGGAAGCGCTCCGGTATCCCAGGCGTTGTTGCCGACCACGAGCGTTGCGTTCACTAGATCTGCTCCCGGACCGTTGGTAATCGTGTAGATGTGGGTAGATACATCTGAACCGGTCGCAAAAACATTGTGCACATACGAATCGCCCGGCTTCCGGTCAAATCGAAAACGAACCCCTGCCGATGGTGGCTCATACATGATCATCGATGTGTCCGCCGAAAGTATTTTGTAACCGATGATGTACGTGCCGTTGTTGCTGGTGGAACCGGTGATCTCTCCCGGATTCGATGCGTTCGTCTCCCGAACATGGACACGAATGTCCACCAGTCCGCTTACCCGACCTTGCAGAAACTCTGTCTCGGTCTGGTCGACAAAGAAACGAACCGATTGAATCGCCGGTGGGTAAATGTCAATGTACGGCGTGAGTCCACCCACGGGACGGATGCCGTTCATGTATCCAGGACTTGTGCCGTGCGTGAAGTGAACGTGGCCAAGACCGGGAAGAATTGTCCCGAGCACGGTTTGCTGCGCGTAGACTGAGTCCCCAACAATGAGCAATGGATTCGGAGCAATGTGCACGTACGCGTCACTCTTGGAGAGTCCGCTGACATTGTAAGCAACTCGGACGTATGCATTGTTCCCCTGCGACGCAACGGTCCCTATCGCAGTCACCAAACCGTCGTACACGGGGTACGCCGGTGATCCATCGGGACTCGGAATATCATCGCCGTTGTGGAAATGATCAGAAGTGAGTGTGTTTCGAAATTCTGAGAAGACACCTGTGATAGGATGCGAGCCAAAGAATGGCGCAAGTGGCCAGCCATGGGTGGTCGTGTCCGTTTGGCTTTGTGCAAACAGGGGGATAATAGCTGCCAGAGCAAAGAAGATTTTGCGCATTCAGTCTCACCGTAAGAGTTCTGCTATATGAAAATGGTTAGGACGAAGAAAAGCAAGGGGGAAAGGTATTGGGACAAAAAGAGGATTCGGCCCTGCGTCGGGGCTTGATTCATCAAGCCCTTGCACGTCAAGCATCCTGCCCGACGGCATAGGAGTCTTAGAGGTCAGAAAGGATGTCCGACTTACACCGGGATTGTTTCGGCATCCAGCGGGT
>QKGJ01000366.1 GCA_003251275.1 Ignavibacteria bacterium | reverse complement strand
TGCAGGTAGAGTATCGTGAAAAATCAGCATCAGCGGGGAAAATCCCCGGGGGATTCTTCAAGCGAGAGGCGCGTCCTACCGAAAAGGAGATTCTGTCCTCCAGGCTGATCGATAGACCGATCCGTCCTATGTTCCCCGAGTGGTTTCAGTGTGAAACACAGGTAATGGTCACAGTGTACTCGTCGGATCAGGAACACGATGGGGACATTCTGGGCGCTGTTGCTGCATCGACTGCGTTGCTCATTTCCGATATCCCGTTTCCCGAGCCTATCGCGGAGGTCAGAGTTGGTCGTGTGGAGAGGAAATTCGTGATCAATCCGAGATTCTCCCAGCTTTCCTCCAGCGACATGGATGTCATCGTCGCGGGCACGGAGAGTTCGATCGTCATGGTCGAAGGAGAAGCACATGAGATTTCGGAAGATGAGATGCTCGAAGCGCTCTCTTTTGCGCATGGATACATCAAGCAGCTGTGTCAGGTGCAGCGTGAGGTTGCGACGGAATGCGGACACGCAAAGCGTCAACCGCCGGATTCTCCAGACGACACTGAACTAAAGAGCGCTGTCAGGAATCTTGTCGGAAACCGCCTCTCTGAGTTGGCTCTGACGCCGCTTGCGAAAGAGGAGCGTGCCAGCCGTACTTCAGCGATTTACGAAGAGGTGAATACGGCTTTGGCTGAACAGTTTCCGGAGATGAGAGTGGCCATTGATGCAGCTCTCCATGACGTAGAGTATCATGCCATGCGTGAGACTATTCTGGCAAAGGGGAAAAGACTTGATGGGAGAGGAACCAAAGACATACGGAATATCAACATCGAAGTAGGCGTTCTCCCACGCACACATGGCTCATCGCTCTTTACGCGGGGAGAGACCCAAAGCCTTACCACAATGACGCTCGGAACGAAACTGGACGAGCAGATCATCGATGGTCTCCTGCCTGACTCAACAAAGCGATTCATGTTGCACTACAATTTTCCTCCATTTTCTGTGGGGGAAGTTGGGAGGCTCGGATCGACGGGCCGGCGTGAAATAGGCCATGGTAATCTTGCAGAACGAGCTATCAAGATTCTCATGCCCGACGAGTCATCATTCCCCTACACTGTGCGATTGGTATCCGATATTCTCGAATCGAACGGTTCTTCCTCCATGGCAACAGTCTGTGCAGGGAGCCTTGCGCTCTTTCAAGGCGGTGTTCCTCTGAAAAGGGCGGTTGCAGGAATCGCAATGGGGCTTGTCAAGGAAGGCGACCGGGTCGCGATCCTGAGCGACATCCTCGGCAACGAAGATCATCTCGGTGATATGGATTTCAAAGTTGCGGGGACGCGCAACGGAATCACTGCCTTCCAAATGGATATCAAGATTCAAGGCATTTCCCTTGAGATCATGAAGAACGCACTCGAGCAGGCAAAGGAAGGTCGCTTCCACATCCTTGGCAAGATGGATGAAGCGATTGCGAAGCCGAGTGGCGATCTGTCATCATTTGCCCCGCGACTAACCACCATGAAGGTTCCGGTTGATATGATCGGAGCTGTCATCGGCCCTGGCGGAAAGATGATCCGGCAGATTGTGAAGGACAGCGGAGCAGAAGTCAACATTGAAGACGATGGCACGGTCGTGGTTGCCGCCACCTCTAAAGAATCTGCCGACATCGCAATCAATGCGATCAAGCGAATCACCGAGCTACCCGAGGTTGGCAAGGTGTATCACGCCGTCGTCAAGAAAGTCACCGACTTCGGGGCGTTTGTGGAATTCCTTCCCGGAAAGGAAGGATTGGTCCACGTTTCTCAGCTTGATGTAAAACGTGTGAATAAGCCATCGGATGTTGTGAAGGTTGGTGATGAGTTCGATGTGAAAATCACTGATAAGGATGAGCAGGGCCGCTACAAGCTTTCTCGTAAGGTATTGATGATGGAGGAGGGCAAAGGAAAACCAGTGGAGGCCTAGTCTGGCCGCGAAGAGAATCCACTACGATTTGCGTTAGGGAAGGGGAACGCTCCGTGCTGCGGGGCGTTTCTTTTTACATCTTGAAAATCTGGTGCTTGAATCCGGCAATGTCCAGCTCCGCGTCAAGCCAGCGAACCAATTCGTTCCCGTAACGATTCATGAAGTACAGAGGGGAGAGTGTCCGCTCTTGAAGCTGTCCGCGCGGGAGGAGGACGCTCGAGGCCTTTTCAATCTGGTTGACGACGACCTCGTTCCTCTTCTTTTGCGCCTCAATTGCTTTTCCCTTTAATACCTCAAGACTCTGCTCCATTTTCTTTTCGACACTTACCAACGGGCCCAGAAGAGTCTTGTCCACCTCCCGCAAACCGAACTCCAACTCGTCGATGGCGTGCTTGAAATGATTGGCAGCCTCGCCGAACAATGAATCCAGTTTGACATCAGCCACTTGCTCCAGTACACTCGCTGTGAGTTGCTCAACAGTAGATCCGAAAAAGTCGGCAATGCTGACATCGTATTTCTCGAAGGTCTTCATAGTTCGTTCCGTAATAAATGATGCGCTCGCACGGGGATACACAACCGGCTGCTGAACCCCAAACATCCTATAGACTGGCGCGAGTTGGGCATTGTATGCAATCTCTGAAGGTCCTCCAACGTAGACCAGCGTTGGAAGCAGCGTGTCCTGGACAATCGGACGGAGGACCACATTGGGACTGAGCAGTTCCGGAGTCTCGCGCGCGATCCTGAGCAATTCTTCACGCGTGATGAAGTGTCTCGTTCCCTTGAGGCTGAAATCCTCCTCCCGGGGGTGAATCGGGTATCTTCCTCCCTTATGAAACATGAAGAGATTGATCGACTTCGGCTTGACCTGGGCATGATACTTCTTTTCCAACTCGGCGCTCTGATCAATCACCAATTGTGACGTGCGAGGGAATTCCTCGATTTCTTTCACGAAAAGGGGAGAGGCTATTCTTTTCAAGTCACGATCATTCCCCGATACGAAGATGAGACCGTAGCCTGAAAAAAGGTGGTTCATCCATCCAATAAACGCCTTGTTGAAAGTTCTTCCCTCAGCATAGTGCAAAGCAAGCGGCTTCAGAATATCCGACGAATACTCAGAACTTGGCATCGATGTAGACAAAACCTTATGTACACTCTCAATATTGGAATCAAAAACCAATTCACCGACCGGGCCAACATTTTTCTCGTTCTTTTCGCCACCGATGAGATATTCTATGCGCTGACTCTGATTTTGCCCGTTCACAACATAGACATGATTCATTTCTTCGAAGTCATGATCTTCTCCCTCGACCCAGAAGACTGGGACAAAATCATTCTGGGGATACTGTTTCTTCAATTTTCCTGCAAGCTTAATCGTCGTCAGTGTCTTGAACAGTGTGTACATTGGCCCTCCAAACAGGCCCACTTGTTGACCGGTAACGATAGCAAACGTGGAACTTCTTCTTAGCAACTCAATCTTCGCAAAAGTTTCGGACTCACAGCCAAAGGCCTCGTTCTGCCGCTTCAAAATCTCAACAAGCTGATTCCTCTCATTCGTCGGCTTTGTTATTTGCCTCATGGCCTGTTCGTATGACGAGCCGACACGAAAATCGAAGGGAAAAAAACGCTTCACAGACTCAAAGTGGTACATAAAATCATTAAACAGGTCAGAAAATCCGCCGGCAGAAGCAGGAAGATTGTTGTATTCAATCCATGTCATGGGGAAGGGCACGTTTGTGGATGAAAGAGTGGCGCGAACGTCTTAGGTGGAAAAATATAAGGGAATGAATGAGGAGAAGCAATGAATTCACGATCATTGAAAAGCTTGCGATGGAAAAGCACATTCGATGAATCTTGGAAATCATATTGAATTTTCGTACGTTCAAGCGAAATTTTCTATCATTGACATCATAGCCATTACTTTTTTTCAAAGGGAGTTCGACACTTTTGGCTTCGGACACAACAGAACCGGCTGTCTCGCTGGAGCCCGGCCCACCGCTTGACGCTAATAATCCGTTCGAATCGATGATGGAGCGATTTGATATCGCAGCAGAGATCCTCGGACTGGACAAAGGTGTCTACCAGTATCTCAAGTCTCCCGCTCGACAACATATTGTTTCAATCCCTATCCAAATGGACGATGGGCGAATTGAGGTTTTTGAAGGCTATCGCGTCATCCATAACGATGTGATGGGCCCTTCGAAAGGGGGCATTCGCTATGCACCCGACGTAACAATTGACGAGGTAAAGGCTCTGGCTGCGTGGATGACCTGGAAATGCGCTGTTGTGAATATTCCTTTCGGGGGCGCAAAAGGGGGAGTTCGCTGTGACCCTTCAAAGCTTACACAGATCGAAATTGAAAAGATAACTCGCCGTTACACAGCCAACATGATTGATGTGTTTGGGCCTGACCGCGACGTTCCTGCTCCCGATATGAATACGAACGAACAGACCATGGCATGGATCATGGACACGTACAGTATGCATCATCGAAGAACCGAGAATGCGGTCGTGACGGGAAAGCCTCTGATTCTCGGCGGATCGCTAGGCAGGAAAGAAGCGACGGGTCGTGGAGTTATGGTATCGACGCTGTCAGCCCTGGAGAAGGTGGGGATGACCGCTAGCCAATCCACGGTGGCGGTACAGGGCTTCGGGAACGTCGGCTCTATATCCGCAAGGTTGCTGGAGGAGGAGGGATGCAAAATCGTTGCCATCAGCGATATTTCGGGCGCCTATTATAACAAATCTGGGCTGAACATCAACGATGCA
>QKGJ01000188.1 GCA_003251275.1 Ignavibacteria bacterium | reverse complement strand
GAATGTTCCGGAGATTTTGTCGAACCGGTCGAGTCCGCTGCTTTGGGTTCCCAACCAGAGAATCCCGGATTTATCTTCGTAGATTGTCTGAACGAGATTCTCGCTAAGACTTCGCGGGTTCTTCGGATCATTTCGGAAATGTGTGAACGTTCCTCTTTTCCGGTCGAATTGGTCGAGCCCACCCTGAGTTCCAATCCACGCTGTCCCGGACCTGTCGACATAAATGGAACGAACACTGTTGTCTGTGAGGCCTTCCGGTTTCTGCGGGTTCTGGGTAAAGAGGGAAAATGCCCCCGGTTCAGGATAGAAACGGTCAACGCCATTATCGGTACCAACCCAAATAAGGCCCGACTCGTCCTGATAGAGAGAGTATACACGATCGTCGCCGATGCTTCTCGAATCAGACTCATCATGCCGAAAGTGTGTGAACGTCTCTGTCACGCGATCGAAGCGGTTCAATCCGCCCCTAAATGTCCCGAACCAGAGATTGCCAGTGCGATCCTCGAGTATCGGCCACACCCAGTTGTCGCTCAAGCTTTTCGGATTTTTGTCATCATGCCGATAGTGAATGAACTTCTCCGTTCTTGGATCGAATTTCTCCAACCCTTCACGGGTCCCGATCCACACGGTCCCTGCTCTGTCGCCATAAACAGAATAGACTCTGTTATCAAGGAGACTGGCTGGGTCGGCTGGGTCATTCTTGAATATGGTTGTCTTTCCTGTTCGGCGGTCATACCGGGTAACTCCCTGGCCGATTGCCGCAGTCCAACGGACACCCGCCGGGTCTTCATAAGAAGAAAACGCAGAACCAATCCTCGCACCAGACAGGTTCACGCTGTCGCGAGGAACGCGGGAGAATGTCTCAGTGACCGGATCAAACCGATTCAACTCCTCCGCTTTATTGAGCGTTCCGGCAAAGATGGTCCCGCTGGAATCTTCGGCGATTGTGATCACGAAACTGTCGTTGAGTGTACTTGTGTCAGCGGGAGAGTGTTTGAAGACAGTGAACTCATACCCGTCAAACCTGTTCAACCCATCCTGCGTCCCAAACCACATAAACCCCTGCCTGTCCTGCAGAATGCAAACTGCACTCCCCTGCGACAGTCCCTGGTTCACAGTCAAGTGCTGAAATGAATAACTTTCCTGTGAACGGCCAGGGAACGGAATACAACTCAGCGCTATCAGAAGGAAACAAGAGAAACGGGGTAAATTCATGGTCAGGCGTTGATGTGGGTCAGAGCGGGTTTAAGACCAGCCCCAACATAGAAACAAGCTACCACAGGTGCAATACCGATGGTAGCTTGTCGTCGTTATCGATACAATTCCGCTTTATTTCAGCAGAATCATTTTCTTCGTTGCCGTGAACGTTCCGGCCTGCAGTCGGTAGATGTAGACTCCTGTTGCAACGCTTGCCCCGGTCTGGCTTTTTCCGTTCCACCGAATATCATACACACCAGCTTTTTGCTCTCCGTCTACCAGTCGAGCCACTTCCTGACCCAGCAGATTGTGGATCGTCAACTTCACAATTCCCTCCTCGGGAAGTTCATAATGAATCTGCGTTGTCGGGTTAAATGGATTTGGATAGTTCTGTGCCAGCTCATACGCAGCAGGTTTGAGCTCGGCACTTCCATTAGCCGCACCGCCCTTGTACAAGCCTGTGAACAAAGGCAGCATGCCGTTGAAGGCAGAATTGAGAGTCACCGAGGCGCTCAGTCCGAGGACAACACTTTTCCCTATAAACGCCCCAGTTGCCTGCACGCGCTGATTCAAAAGAATGTCTCCATTATTCGCAAAGACGTTAGCCTTGAAAATTCCATCCGGACTGATCAACACTGAGACCGATGATCTGCTGCCCGGATCTGTTTTCGCAACATAGAAGACGACATCTTTTGCAGTAACCGATGGTGTTGATGACGACGGCCCAATGATTGAACGGTTGTCAGCCTCTAGACCACCGGTCATCCTCACTTCCAACGAGCCGCTGAATAGGAGATTCGCATTCGCTTTCACCCAGATGTCTCTTGCGTGATAGACACCGCCTCCTGAAAGAGTCAGAGTTGAGTGCGGCTCGAGAATTATGTCGCGATACTTGCCAGGTGCAAGGGAGGCTATGCCGCCATTAGGCACACTGATATCACCCAAAGCATCTGTTTCGGGTTGACCGTTCTGAAATCCCGGTATCCAAACGAGAGGGAACTGATTCAACCCTTGATGCCAGGTACCAGTAGTGGTGCCGGTGAGAGTGTTGGAATAAACGTCTGCGGCAACCGACGCTCCTGCATCAACACCCACGGTGTTGGCCCCAAGGATTGATGATGCGGAGACAGTCACTCCAACCGCGATTCTCAGTTGAGGATCAGGAATCGACAACTGGTCATTGACAACAACATCTCCTGAAACAATTGAGGAGTAGTCCTGAAGGCTTACGCTGTCCGTTCCAAGAATTGCAATCGTTGATGGAGTCGATGACGGACGCACAAAGAATGACTGTTGACTCTCGCGGGTGAACGGAGTGTCGGGTACAGCGGGGTTGGGTACGAAAGCCAGGACCTTGAAGTTGTACGTACCTGGGAATTTTGTTTTGCTGAATGTTCCTGCGTAGGTTCCGTCCCCGAGATGAACAAGGCTCAATGGCGGTTGTTCAGGCAAGAGCGCACCTGGCCTCGTGATCTCTGCAGTCACGGTGGCGTCGGTCACCGGTTCTGCACCCGAGGACTCGAAAGTAATATGCTCTTCACCGGGTGCTGTGCCCCCCCGGACAATGTTTGCAGTGATTGTGACAGAATCTCCCGGATTGTAAGTCGATTTAGACAGGATTACATCCATACTAATATCTGCATCCGCAATAAGACTAAAGAAGATCGATTCCCCATTCGGAGTCCCGGTATTATCTCCTTCCAGGTGGAAGTGCCACGTTCCTTGCGGCGGTCCAGGGATGTAGTAGTAAGCGTATGTAGGGCCTTCAATGTATTTGCCCCCCGGATATTTCACCCCAACGTTGGCTGGCGTAAGGATATAGTTGGGCAAGGAGTCACCAATGACAAGAGGTGGTTGACCATTGACGCCTGGTGGATCCTTTCCCGGCTCGACACCGAAAAGAACAAACCTGCTTCCCTGCCAATTCGCAGCAGGAAGCAATGCGGATGTCCCAGGATCAATTGCACCCTGCCAGTTGCTGGCTCCTTGCCAGTTGCTGGCTCCTTGCCAGTTGCTTGCCCCTTGCCAGTTGCTTGCCCCCTGCCAGTTACTGGCTCCCTGCCAATTTGATGCTGTTGCAGTCGTTGTCCCGGCGGCAATCAGTTGAAGTCCAGTAATAGCGTTCCAGGCTTGTTTCAGGGCCAGACTGATTGTAGTGTTACTGGTAAGATAGTACGCGCCAAGTGTTATATCGGCTATTCTACTGCTGAGATCCTGTCCCGGGCTGCCGACAAAACCCAATGTGAAAAGTCGAATTTGAGAATTCCTTAGGGCACTCGCCGCCGCCAGAGCTCCGGCTTGATCCGAAGTCTCTACTGAACTGAACAGTACCGCACCCTTAATCCCGAGGGAAGATGTGCTTAACAAAGAATTAACTCTGCTCATGGCGCCGGTGAGATCGGTGGAGCCGTTTGGGGTCAGCGATCTCAAGTAGTTTATCGCAGAGGTGATTTCCACCGGCAGTGTATCACCACCTCCGGGGAGTCCCACGGTCGCCTGAAACTGTCCGGCGCTCCCAAATTGGAAAATCGTTATCCTATCGCCGAACCGGAGCTTGGTGATAACCTCTTCTGCGCTGTTCTTCGATGGGTTGAAGGCGTTCAATGTCGTGGTGAACGTTACCGAACCGTCAAATACGAGGGCAAGGTCGAGATGACTCTCAGGAACGTTGGCGTACATCCATGCAATCGCAGCCTCGTCAGCTGGCTTCAATGTACGTTTTGCATTCTCCTGATCTTTGATGAATCCGTACATGGTGACATTCTCGTTACCGTTCAGCATGTCAGGCACGTATTGCGGATAACCGGGATTATAGATATCGGCAAGGCCAAACGCGTGACCATTTTCATGCGTCACTGTTGATTCGAAATCTTTTGGCTGTTTACCCGGCGGATCAACAAGACTTCCTGCATCCTCATTGATGACGGTACCATTGACAACCTCGAACTCGAATCCTCTTTTTGATGTATCGGGATCGGTCAAGTCATTGTTGATTGCAATATCGGCATCGATAATCTCGCCATCTATCGCTTTATATCGGAGCCGGGTCACGGCTATGACATTATTGGGGGCACCAGTGACTTCTGCCCATTTCCCTGCTGCGTTTGACCCGTTAATCCAGACCACATTGTTGTACCCATCTGGATTCCCACCCCACTTCGCATCTGCGGCGGGAGAAATGGATGACGGATCTTGATCGAGAAACTCAGAAGACCGTATCGGTGTAACCTGATTCCACGTGTCGAAAGAATTGTGTGCCAGAGCCCTGAATTCCGGGTTCGTTATCGTATTACTCAACCGATATTTCATCAGCCCATCCCGCCAGTGAAGAGGAATGCCTGATTGGGTGAGGTTCACCACAAAATGTCCCCCATCAGAATGTGAGAATTGATCGTAATATTTTGTCCTCACGCCGACAGAAAGATTGGTCGAGAACTCGGAAGTGTTCTTGGGGAGCAGAGTTCCGTTTGTCAATTCGGTTGCAGTGGCCGTTACGAATTGTCCCGTGTTAAGGCCTTG
>QKGJ01000385.1 GCA_003251275.1 Ignavibacteria bacterium | reverse complement strand
TCATGCCGATCGACGCGGGAGCCAAGTTCTTTCTTTGAGTCATTCGTATGAACTGCCACGAGCTTTTCAAGACCGACAATGTCGTCGAATTCCTTGATTGTTTTCTCCCAGCCCTCCTCGTTGCGAATGTCATAGCCGGCAGCAAAAACATGGCACGTATCCATGCATACCGCAAGTCTGTCTGGCGCGTCGACCTGATCGACGATGGATCGCAGATGTTCGAACCGATAGCCCACAGCCGTTCCCTGACCCGCGGTAGTTTCCAGCACGGTGAGCGACTGATTTGCTGGCGTGCGCTCGTGGATAATATTCAGGCTTTCGGCGATTGCTTTGATTCCTTCCTGTTCACCTTTCCCAAGATGGGCCCCCGGATGGAAGATGAGTCCTTTGATGCCGAGCGTATCACATCGCTCAAGCTCGTCGACCATTGCGTTCCTGGAGTTCTTGAGAATTGCAGGAGCGATTGCACAGAGATTGATGAGGTACGCGGCATGCGCGAAGACCGGGGTTATCCTTGATTTCGCGGCGGCGGTTTTGTAGCTTTCGATATCCTCATCAGTCAACGGCTTCGCCCGCCACTGATTGTTGTTCTTTACAAACACCTGCATCGTAGTGCATCCAACGGATGTCCCTCGATCAAATGCAGTAGAAAGTCCTCCGCTGGTGGACATATGTGCACCGAGTAGCAGCGAATTTGGCATGGATGTAAGATACACAATCCCGTACCTATCCAAAACCCAATCCTCTTCCGATACAATGAAAAAACAGTCGCGATGAAAAAAGAAAAACTCATTGTCGGTATTATGTCCGGGACCTCATTGGATGGAATTGACACTGTCGTGATCCGTGTGCGAGGGAATGGCGCGCAGACACGAATGACGCCGATACTCTTTCGCGAGTACCGTTTTCCGGCAGGACTGAAAAAGATGGCGCTGAGAAATTCACGCGGAGACACGAGCAGCGTGGAAGAGATCACCCGTTTGAATGTCCTCTTCGCGGAGTTGTATGCTGAAGCGGTCGGCAAGCTTGCCCGCGCCGCTCGCGTAAAACTGAATGACATTGATCTCATCGGGTGTCACGGCCAGACAATTCATCATCTGCCGAAGCCGACGAAACTCTTTGGACGCACGGTGCGCGCGACTTTGCAGATTGGAGATCCTTCGGTGATCGCGACACGGACGGGAGTGACGACCGTTGGAAATTTCCGCTTAGCGGATATGGCTGCGGGGGGAGAAGGTGCGCCGCTCGTTCCTTATTTCGATTGGCTTGCATGTCGTTCGAAAACACGGAATCGCATTCTCCTGAACGTCGGCGGCATTGCGAACATGACCGTTTTGCCGAAGAATTGTCGGATGGAAAAGGTGATGGCATTCGATACCGGTCCGGGGAATATGGTGATCGACAGTCTTATGAAAAAGTTGTTTGGCAGGAAGTTCGATAGGAATGGATCGACGGCATCACGCGGTCTGATCGCTCTTCCGCTTCTTCGTGAAATGAAGAATCATCGCTATCTCACACGAAAGCCGCCCAAGTCCACCGGCAGAGAAGAATTTGGGGATGAATACGCCGAAAGGATTCTTCGGACTGCAAAGGGATTTGCCCGCGAAGACATTGTTGCCACTGCCACGGAGTTTACGGCGTTCTGTGTCTATGATGCATTCCGACGCTTCGTTCGTCAACCGAAGGTGGACGAAATATTTGTCAGCGGTGGCGGCGCGAAAAACAAGACACTCATGCGATCACTTGCCAGGAATTTTGAGGGGGCGCACGTGGGTGTGCTTGACGAGCTTGGCATCTCAGGCGATGCAAAAGAAGCAATGTGTTTTGCGATACTTGCGAACGAAACAATTGCCGGCAATCCTGCCAATGTTCTTGGAGCGACAGGAGCCCGCAAACAGGTAGTTCTCGGAACAATTTCCAGGCCTCTTTCATGAACTCATCTCAAAAATCGATGCCAAAGTATTGGTTTCTCCTTGCAGCGCTTGCACTCATCTCGTCTTGTTCAAGCAAAGATCCCACGAAGGTCATTCACAACGGCATGATGTATGAAGAAGTTGAAGATATCCTGGGAAAACCGGAAGCAATTCGTGAAGGCATTACATACATCGATAGCAGCGTGATGGTAATGATGGGACGGGGAAGTCAGATTCCGGTGGTGAATACCTCATCACCGAATGACTTCGTCAGCTGGATGTACGAGCAGACGAAAGTGGAGCAGTTCACCGTAACCACGAAGAGAGGGAAGAAGCAGGAACGGGAAGTGCGCACCTACAACTGCCTTTTGCAAATGGCGGTGGTGTTTGATGCAAACAGGAAGAAAGTCGTTTCCGTGGGATACTATCCTGTGGCGGTGACCCAGTAAAGGGTTTCTTAGCGGAGTAACACCATTCGTCGCACCGAAGTAAATCCCGCCGTCCGCAGTCGGTAGAAATAGACTCCCGATCCAACGGCCGCGCCGTTGGTGTTTTTTCCATCCCACGCAGCCGCATGGAATCCGCTGGATTCAACTTGATCCACGAGTGTTCGGATGGTTTGGCCCAACACATTCGAAATCTCCAGGACAACGTGTGACTTCTTGCCAAGCTGATAGCGGATGGTTGTGGTTGGGTTAAACGGGTTTGGAAAATTTTGAGCGAGGGAAAAAGCAAGTGGGACAAGCGAGATTCCGTTGCTCTGCTGTTCAGCGTAACCCTCAGTCCCGATGACAAGACGGAATCTTCGGAGGTCACTGGCCTGCAATCCGAGTGAGAACGAGCGTTCGGGAAGTGGAATGATCGTCTCTTCATCAAGATCGAACAGGAAGAGATCAAAGTCATTCGGTATTATCCCGGATTCGTCGAAGTCGATCGTCACGCGTTCATGCGAATGGGTTGATTGTAGTTCAAGGTCCCATACATCTCCATCCGGCGACAGGTTCTTGAACTTCTGCATAAATCTCCTGTCTCCTTCAACGATAGAGAGACGCAATACATCGCCGACGATTGGCGGCTCATGATAGTCCTGGATCTGAACAGAGGAACTTGATCGGAAGCCGATAACGTTTTCCGTGTCGCGAAAGCGCGGATCTTCTGTCGTGGCCATCACGCGTATGGAATACTCGCTGCTTGCCTCTCCCGCCGAGTACGATGCCTCTCCTCCCTGCGCTTCAAATCTCGGCATTGTCAGCGTGGCCCCCATACCTAACGAATCCTCCACGAAGTATCCCTCCCACGGTTGGAGAATAGCATTCTGTGCAGGCATCAGGTATTGCGTTCCATCGAAGTAGTATGGCCCCGAGATCCCCTGCCCATTGATGGCGATCTCACTCCATGCAATCGGGAATGCGAATGGATTCGCAATCTGATTCCAGCCCGGTGCGAGCGTCAGAATGGTGGTCTGAGAGGGATCACTGGAACGGCTGGTTCCGGCGCCAAAGGCATTGCCATTCTTGGTGACGAGCCAGAATGCTTTGCCAGGTTCCAGCATCGATTGGATAAACGGATATTCCCTGCTTGAATCTGCATCCCAACGAAACACTCTCCAGATCCGCTGGTCGTATGTTCCGTAATCGTCAATAAACACGGCGCTGACTGAAGGATTGATCGCACGAAAAGGAAGTGAGACCATTCTAAATTGTTTTGGGATCAGCGAGATCGGGTAGACCGGATTTGCAAACTCCACCCGAATGATGTTGGGATTCTGATCGGGCGTCACCGGCGGATAGGTGATGATGCCATTGACGTTGCCGACGCTGGTGTAAAACTCGATGCCGCGCAAGTTCGCTGCATTCGCGGGGATGGTCCCCTGCAGGTTGGGACCATTCTGCGTCATCGTAACAATCTGAAACGTTCTCTCTCCACCGTTTCGATAATACAGGTCCATTACATTTGGTTGGAAACTTGGCGGTAGAGTCACGTTGATCTGTGAAGTTGTCCCGCTGGCGACGATTGATGGAGCATTCACGAGTGGAACCACCAGCGCCACTTCACCGAGATTACCGGTGGCGCTGATATTCTGAAAATAAATATCAGAGGTAATTCCGTTGCGGGCATCGCGCCATGCGATGACGGCACCACCCCCGCCATCGGGAATCAACTTTTGCTGATCTTGTGCTTGGGGCGCGCGGGATATTACAATTCCGTTGGCGGCCCACATTGCCCCGCCTCCGCCATTCACCCGTTGTGCATAAATGTCCGCGTTTGAGGTGCCAGCGCGCTCATCCGACCAGGTAATGACCGCACCCCCGGACCCGTCAGCCACGAGCTGAGGAAAATTTTGGTTGCTTGCGGCATTACACACCTGAGCACCATTCGCTCCCCATTGAATCGCACCCGAAGGACTTACACGCTGGGCGTAAACGTCGGAGTTCCCGAAACCGTTGCGTAAGTCGTGCCACGAGACGATCGCCCCACCTGCTCCGTCAGTCGCCATCTGGGGAACAACCTGGTCACCGGCGGCGCCTGTAATCTGTACCCCATTCCCGAGCCACTGCGCCGTTCCGGCCGCATTGAATCGCTGCATGAACAAATTATCGTCGGCCCCGTTTCGGAGATCTTCCCAGACGACGTAAAGCCCCCCCGCTCCATCGGTGAGAAGCATCTGATTCTCCTGGCTGTTGCTATCTGTTGCCACAGGAACACCGTTTGTAAGCCAGGTATTCGTGCCAGCGGCATTGACATGCGCCGCAAACACATCTCCATTGCCATTGCGCGTATCTTTCCACGCCACAAAAGCACCGCCAAG
>QKGJ01000034.1 GCA_003251275.1 Ignavibacteria bacterium | reverse complement strand
ACTTCGCGCGAAGGTTGAGCAGCTCAAAGATACATTTGAAATTGGAAAGTTCATTGATAAACGCGCCGAAGAATACTCGCAAGGAATGCGCCAGAGGATAGTTCTTTCGGCAGCTTTGTTGCATGATCCCAAAGTTCTCATCATCGATGAACCGATAGTCGGACTTGATCCGCGAAGCGCGAGACTCGTCAAAGACATGCTGAAGCGGAAAACGAAGGAAGGACTGACGATCTTCATGTCAACTCACCTTCTTGAGATCGTCGAAGAACTCTGCGACCGGATTGCCATCATCAAGGACGGTCGCATTATTCACGAACAATCACTCATCGATCCGTCCGATCCACATCGTCGCTTAAATGGTGAGCTGGAAGATATTTTCCTCAACCTGACGAACTAGGCCCCGCAATGCGCGAACTCCTGCTGATTTTCAACCTGAAGGCGCATACTTTCCTCAAGAAGATTTTTGAATGGAAGCTTGAGACGGTTGCGAAGGACATATCGTCCTTGCTCATCTTCGGCGGTTTTGCCGTTGGCGTGTTTATCCTCTCCCGCACAGTCACACTGTACCTCCTGCAGGAGGCGCACATTGGGCAGTTTCTCTTTCACCGGTTTCTTTCAATGTTACTCTACGTCTTTTTCATTACGGTGAACCTGGGGAACATGATTGTATCCTATGCGACTCTCTATCGTTCGCAAGAAGTAAATTTTCTGATGGCGCTTCCGTTAACGCACCAGAAGATCTTCCTTATTAAGTTCGTTGATAATTTTTTCTATAGTTCGACCACACTCTCCCTGATTGGTTTTGCGGTTCTCCTCGGGTACGGTTCATGCTTTGACATGCCCTGGTATTTTTATTTTTTCACCATGTTTTTCATCATGGTGCCATTCATGCTGATTGCGGGCATTCTGGCCGTCCTCGTTCTGATGTCATTAATCAAGATCGCTGCTCGGATCGGTGTGCGGTGGCTTCTGGCGATTCTGGCTCTCGTTTACCTTTCTGCCATCTACCTCTACTTCCGAATTGTCAATCCGATCGAACTGGTGCAGTCAGTGATGCGTTTCTTCCCCAACGTCAATCAGTATTTTGGCCATCTCGATCCGCCATTTGTCAAGTATCTTCCCAATCACTGGGTAACGGAGTTTCTGTATTGGTCCGTGACGGGATCGCCGGAACGAGGAATACCGTATTTCATGATTCTATTCCTTACAATGCTCGGACTTGTGGTTGTAGCGGGGATTGTAGCGTACCGATATTACTTTGAAAGTTGGGTCCTTGCAAGCGACGCATCGAGCATGCTTCCCGAGCAGAAAAGAAAACCTCTTTTCCAATTTTTCCTGCTCGGCAAAGAATGGCTGTTTCGGCCGCAAACGGAAAGCGTGTTGAGGAGAGATTTTTGGTTGTTCTTCCGCGAACCAAGTCAATGGCTCCACATGTTGTTGATGATTCTGTTGATGATGATTTTTCTCGTCTCTATCGGGTCGCTTGACCTTCAGGAAGTGCGGCCGTTTCTGCTGACGATTTCAGTAATGATCGTTTTTCTCTTCGACGGCTTTTTGATTGCGTCCATTGCCCTTCGGTTTGTTTTTCCTTTGATCAGCCTGGAAGGAGATGCTTTTTGGATTGTTCGCTCTGCCCCGGTTTCTCTTCATAGACTCTACTGGCAGAAATTCACCATGGCAGCAATTGGCATCGTGCCAATCGCCCTAATTCTTTCACTGTTTTCCATCTCCATGCTGCGGGGACATACTATTGTCCTCCTGGTTACTGGAATCGTCAGTACACTTGTTGCTTTCAGTTTGGTTGCGTTGAATTTGAGCGCTGGCACCTTCTTTGCTATGTTTAACGAACGAAATCCCATCCGAATTGCCTCATCGCAGGGCGCTTCGCTGACCTTTCTTCTTTCAATGGTGTACTTAACACTTGTTATTGCGATCCTCATAGGCCCGCTGGGAAAATTCTATCAGTTGTTGATTGCTCGGGGTGTGGCGACTGCTGAATGGATCTATTTTCCATTGGCAAGCATTGCAATTCTCTCCGTTCTGGTGATCTGGCTCTCTTCTACGGCCGGACTCCGAGCGATCCACAAGGATTTTTGATCCGTGCATCCAATCACTTTGCCTGAACGCCGTACAAAACGAATGAGACTCTTGGCCTTTGCAATTTTCGGATGCGCGGGGTTATTTGCCACTCATGAATCGGTTGCCCAAAAGGTGATCTACATTGAGGAGGCCGATATTCTCTTCAGACGCGCCCTCGATAAATACAATCATTCATACTACGACGACGCAATTGTGATTTTTGACGGCCTTCTCCAGGACTTTCCCGTCAACCAAAAGACGACTGCAGCATTTATCATGAAGGCGAAGGCCCTGTTCCGTAGTGGTAATCTTGTTGAGGCAGACAGGACCCTGAAGCTGTTCCTCACGCAGTTTCCAAAGAGCAGGTATCGTCCTGATGCAAATTACAGCCTTGGATTGGTTTACCTGACGATCCATAGATACGAGGAAGCAGCCAGTCAGTTTCTTGCGGCGTGGGAGGAAGCACGAGCACTAAGAATTTCCATTCGTGTGGAAGACCATTTTCAGGAGGCCCTGGAACGCACCATCGAAACCTATCTGGATGATGCAGAACTAGCGGCTCTTCGGATGCGCTCCACCACCGATGATGCGGGCGCATTCTTGTGCCTGAAAGAAGCGGAGAAGTTTCTGTCCAAGGCGAATATCTCTGCAGCGGGACGGGCACTCGATACGCTGAAACTCCGATATCCAGGGCATCGATTCGTCGATCGTGAGGCTGCACTCTCTCTTCGGGTGGTCGATCGGAGTCACGTTGTGCTTGGAGTGCTCTTGCCGTTGCTGAAGAATCATCCCCCATCCGCCCTCAAGGAGATTGGGGAGGAGGTCTACCGGGGCGTCCAATTTGCACTCGACGAGTATCTGGAGAGTTCTGAAACGATGGTGAAGGTCTCTCTCGATGTACGGGACACGGAGAAAGATCCGGTAATTGGTGCACGGCAGGCTCGCTCGCTGATTGAGGAACCGGATGTCATAGCAATACTTGGGCCGGTCTTCTCGAATGTTGCAACTTCGACTGTTGGAATGGTCAACATCTACGATGTCCCACTACTCACGCCGACGGCGAACACGAATGGGCTTGCAGCGACGGGCCCTTATATTTTTCAGGCTAACCCGGACTATGAAAATAGAGGGCGTGCGTCGGCGGTGAATGCGATACGCAATCTCGGACTGAAGACCTTTGCGGTGGTTGCTCCTGAAGATGGAGTGGGGAAGATGATGGCCGAAGGCTTTCTGAAGGAAGTCCTCCTGTTGGGTGGTGAAGTAGTTGGAACGCAATGGTACACGAGAGGAACCACCGATCTCAAGAATCAACTTTCCACGCTCCGTCGCGCCGGGATGATGCGATCTGCAGCACCCATTATTTCCTTTGAGGGTCGCCTCAACCAGGGGGATATCGCAAAACTTGTACAGCTTGGTGTGCCAAGAGCGAGACTCGATTCAATGATTGCTCATCAAGTGTTGGTGAGTGGAATCGATTTGCTGGGCCCGAATGCCAGATTGCTCATTGATTCGCTTGAAATCACTGCCATCTACGACGATCCACGGATTGATAGCTTGATGTATCCTGTCACCTCAATTGATGCGGTCTATGCCCCCATCAGTTCCGCCGGTGAAATAGGTGTTCTCTCCTCTCAACTTGTCTATTTCAATTTTCAAGCTCAGATTCTTGGCTCGGGGGAATGGGAGAATCTTTTCGAGCTTGACGCAAACAAGAGATATTGCAAGAACGTAATCTTTGAATCGGATTATTATGTGGATGAACAATCAACGGCGTACTCCGGGTTTTCGAATCGGTTCTTTGAAAAATACAAGAAACATCCCGGGAAAAATTCATTATACGGGTATGATTCCGCACGCCTTCTGTTGATGTTGATTCACAACGGGGCGACAACTCGCCAGGCGTTGCAAGTCGCTCTGAGCACGGTAAATGACATGCCCGGACTCCACTCACGCATAGGCCTATCGGAGAGGAGAGTCAATTCGTGGCTGCACATCATGCAATACAATGGTGAAACCATCCAACACATTGCCGAAGTTAATGTGAATCTGCCTGTTCAAGAGGATGAAGTTCATGGGACCGGACAGTTCTAGCAGGGAGAGCGAGACCCGAACACGTATCAAGGACTGGCCCGAGGATGAGCGTCCGCGAGAAAAGCTGTTGCGACAGGGTGCAAGCATTCTCTCCGACGGAGAACTCCTGGCATTACTTATCCGATCTGGAACAGGCAAGGAAACCGCAATTGACCTGGGGAGGCGGATTCTGACAGAGCAACGCTCGTTGCGCACCATCGCGGGGATGAGCGCAAACGAACTGATGCGCATCCACGGGATCGGCGAGGCAAAAGCCGTTGAACTTCTCGCGGCGTTCGAACTTGGGCGACGGGTACAAGGGGCAAAGATGGAAGAGAGAACAACCATTCGATCACCTGAAGATGTTTTTCGAGTTCTCCACCCCCGCCTGCGTGATCTCAAGAAAGAAGTATTCTATGTCCTTCTCCTTGATTCGAAAAACGGTCTTCAGCGGGAACAAGAGGTCACAAGCGGGACGCTGAATGCCAGCCTGGTTCACCCCAGAGAAGTATTCAAACCAGCTATTGACTTTCTGGCAGCATCAGTCATTGTTGTACACAATCATCCAAGTGGGAATCCTGAGCCAAGCGGCGAAGACAAAGAAATAACAAAACAACTCGTTGAGGCAGGAAAGATCCTTGGAATTCCACTTCATGATCATATTATCATCGCGGGAAATGGATATATCAGCTTGGCAGAAAGAGGGTTACTATGAACATCGGGAGCACTTTTCTCTTTTTGTGTGCTTTGACTGATTTTATTTGACAAACGTACATTTTTTTAGTATAATCGTCTCAGCTTAAATTGAATTTCACTTCAATCCCACCTATTTACATATATCAGGAGAAGCTCAAATGCAGAAAAGCACACGTAGCTCGATCTTTGCTATTGCGCTCCTCTTTGCAAGTTCACTAGTGTTGTTCAGTTGTTCCTCGTCCCCGAGCGATGAGGAATTGAAGATGCTGAGAGACTTGAAAGAAGAGACAACCTCCTTGCAGAACGATATTGCAAAGAAGGAGCAAGACAAGGCAGCTTTGGAACGCGAAGTTGCGGAAAAGAACGCCAAGCTGAAGAAGTGCAATGATGACCAGCAGGTTGTCAAACAGCGCCTTGGCCAGTAACTACCAGACTATGAAGGAGTTTCAAAAAATGAAATCACTATTCCTCACGACGATAGTCCTGGCTGCTTTGATGGTCTGTGTTGGTGGCGCTGTTGCGCAGGAAGAGATGTCCAAAGACCAATGGCAACAGGAAATGAATCAGTACACAGCGATGCGGAACGAACTGAGTGCAAAGTTGAATTCGCTGAATGATCAAATCACCGCATTGAAGTCGCAGTCCACCGCTCTTGATGCAGACATTACAAAGTGCATGGACGAGTTGTACGCTCTTGTCGGTTCGAATGCAGAATTGGCAGCGGAATACCGCAAGAAAATTGAAGCGGCAGAAAGCAATGCGAACGAACTCATGCGCCTTTCTGATGGCGATCTCGCGGCGCGATCTGGAGAAGTCGACC
Organism: Ignavibacteria bacterium; assembly: GCA_003251275.1. Classification (GTDB taxonomy): domain Bacteria; phylum Bacteroidota; class Ignavibacteria; order UBA10030; family UBA6906; genus SZUA-287. The sequence continues at coordinate 11,673 of QKGJ01000034.1, read as the reverse complement.
AACTCGAAGCAACGGTGAAGGGACTCTGGGAGAACAAACTCTCCCTGATCCCCGAGTTCTGGGACAGACTGACAGCACTGAACGAAAAAATCAAGTCTCTTCGTTCAACCCTCGCCGGAGCTGTCAAAATGTATACAGTTGGCACATGGTCCCGCGATAGGGATTGCCTCTGGAACATCGCGAAGAAAAAGGACATTTATGACAACGCGTGGCACTGGCCGAAAATCTGGCAGGGCAACAGGGACCAGATTAAAGATCCTGATGTTATCCATCCAGGACAGAAGTTAATGATCCCTGCCAAAGGCGAAATGACAGAGGCAGAAAAGTCAGCGGCACGTTCATACTACAGCAAGAAAGCTGGCGCACAGCCGTAAGAGGCCCTTTTCTCTTAATGCAACAAACATCATAACGATAAGAAGCCCCCGTTCCTGCAAAGGACGGGGGCTTTATGTTTTTCATAAAGTAAGGAGGAACAGACTTATTTGGTAGAGAAAAAAGTTAGGATTGAAGGGGGAAACACCTTTGCTCTCCTTGGCTTGAACGACTCCAATCTTCAAATTGTTGAGAGAAAATTCGATTCGACGATTATCGTTCGCGGAGACACCATTACCATTCGAGGTGTGCAATCGGAAGTGGAGAAGATCGAGAAAATCTTCAAAGAACTCTTATTCCTTCTCAATCGGAATGGGAACCTCACACAAAATGATGTGGAAACTGTTATTGACCTCGTTACAGTCAACGGGGAGCCTTCGTTGCCGCAAACAGCAGTTTCAGGCTTGTCGAGTGAAGAGCTCGATGCCTCTATCCTCTATACCAATAACCAGATCATCCGTGCGAAAACCCCCGGGCAGCGGGAATATCTTCTCCAAATGCGGAGGAACGATATTGTGTTTGCGGTTGGTCCCGCCGGCACGGGAAAAACCTACATGGCGGTTGCCCTCGCCGTTGCGAGCCTGAAGAATCATGAGATCACGAAAATCGTTCTGACGAGGCCTGCCGTTGAAGCTGGAGAGAGCCTTGGGTTTCTGCCTGGTGACCTGAAGGAGAAGATCGATCCCTACCTCCGGCCCCTGTATGATGCGCTGGACGATATGCTGCCGGGCGACAAGTTGAAGACATACATAGAAAAGAGAGTGATTGAGATCGCGCCGCTTGCATACATGCGGGGTCGGACGCTGAACAACGCCTTTGTCATTCTAGACGAAGCGCAGAATGCTTCGGCGATGCAAATGAAAATGTTTCTAACGAGGTTGGGTCCAAACTCTCGTGCCATCATCACCGGCGACGTTACACAGATTGATCTCCCGTCGAAAACAAGTTCAGGTCTGGTACAAATTCAGGAGGTGTTACGGCAGGTGGAGGGAATCTCATTTGTGTATCTGGACAGAAACGACGTCGTTCGGCATCGCCTAGTGAAGGACATTATCGATGCCTATGACAAGTACAATAACAACGTTTCGCATATCGCGCCAGATCCTCTTGCCGGGAGCGGGAAGTAAGGGTCAATAACCGTTCTTTTTTGCCGAATTCCAGAACCCATCCATCTCCTCCAGAGATGATGAGTGAATATCTTTGCCTTGCTTCCGGAATTCATCCTCGACAAATTGGAAACGCCTTGTGAATTTCTCCACAGTTGCACGAAGAGCATTCTCAGGATTGATGTTCTCGAAACGCGCGTAATTCACCAGGGCAAACAAATAGTCTCCAAATTCTTCCTCAGCATGTTTTTCATTTCCTGATGCAAGCGCCTGACGAAACTCCTCCGCTTCCTCCGTTACTTTGAGCCAGACGTCATCTTTGGCGTCCCAATCGAAACCCACTTTGGCGGCCCTTTCCTGAACGCGCCCCGCCCGTTGGAGTGCCGGAAGGTGTTTTGGTATCCCATCAAGAACAGAGTTCCGTCCCTCAGCCATTTTCAGATTCTCCCAGTTGTGTTTCACTTCCTCAATATCACTCGTGTGCAGTGAACCAAAGACATGGGGGTGCCGTCGTATGAGTTTTTCACTTATGTGGCGGAGAATATCGCTGAGGGAAAACTCCTTCGCCTGTTCAGCAATCGTTGCATGCATAATAATGTGAAGGAGAAGGTCACCTAGTTCTCGTTGCAACTCTTCAAGGTTGTTCTCGTCAAGCGCCTCAACCACTTCGTAACACTCCTCAACGAGGCTGTGGCGAATCGACTGGTGGGTTTGCTCCCTGTCCCACGGGCAGTCCTTTCTAAGGCGCCTCACAACGTTGACAAATTCTTCGAACTCTCGTATGGGGATAGTCGGGTATTCGCTCATCGGGTCTCCGATTTGTTGAGTGTGCGCCAACGTAGACATTTTGGATTTCACTTGCAACGACTGACCTTTTGTATCTGGATTCTGGCCGGTTCATTTTCTATATTGTGCCGATTCAATTTGTCAACCTCCATTATTTTTCTTTCAAAATGAAACGAAACGTTCTGGTCGGCATAGCCGCTCTCATCTTGTTTGCGGTTCTAGTCTTCCTCTTGTGGAGACCAAAGAAGGATGCCTCGATGCTATTGGTGAACGGGGTAATCTATAGCGTGAATGCGGCTGCTCCGTCGGCAGAAGCAATCGCCATTGAAAAGGGACGTATTCTCGCGCTTGGGTCCAGTGATGACATTCTCTCAAGCTATGCATCCCAGCAGATCATCGATCTTCAGGGAAAAGGAGTTTATCCGGGGTTCATTGATGCGCATGCGCACGTTGAAGGCTTGGGTGCGTCATTGCTGATACTTGATCTTACGGCCGCCCCTTCAGTCGAAGAAATACAGCGACGCGTTCGGGAACGCGTTGCTATTGGCGACGCTATTTCATGGATCCGCGGTCGAGGATGGGATCAAAATCTCTGGCAGAACAAATTATTCCCGACAAAGTCGATGCTTGATTCGGTGACGAAAGACATCCCCGCGTACCTTGTCCGCGTTGATGGGCATGCGGTATGGGTCAATAGCAAGGCGATGGAGTTAGCCGGTGTGACCAATGCAACCGCGGACCCTGAAGGTGGTCGAATTGAACGGGACGAAGTGGGTAACCCCACAGGCGTTTTTGTCGACAGGGCGGTAGGGCTTATTGCAAGTGCGCTTCCCCCGCCATCTGATCAGGAGCGAATGCGTGCGGTCGAACTGGCTATCCGGGCATGTCTGAAAGTTGGACTGACCGAAGTGCACGATATGGGCGTCGATCTGGAGGGAATCGAAATATATCGGACCCTTATTCGAGAGAAGAGATTTCCTTTTCGTGTGTATGTTGCCATTGATGGAATTGGAGAAACGTGGGATCATTTCCAAAAAACCGGTCCGGAGTTGGGTGAGCCTGATTCCCGACTGATAATCAGGGCTCTAAAGCTCTACGCAGACGGTGCTTTGGGTTCCCGCGGCGCTGCGCTTATCGAGCCCTATGCTGATGATCCAGGTAATAGAGGCCTTACTCTGATTCGCCAGGACTCACTTCAGGAAGCCGCTGCTGAGGCGCTTGCCCACGGATTCCAGGTTTGTACTCATGCAATAGGGGACAGGGGGAACCACATTGTCCTTAATGCTTATGAGAATGCATTTCAGCATGGGAATATCAAAGGCGCCGATGTACGGTTTCGTGTGGAGCATGCACAGGTGGTTACACCGGATGACATACCCAGGTTTTCATTTCTTGGAATCATACCCTCAATGCAGCCAACACATTGTACCTCGGACATGTATTGGGCGGGAGATAGAATCGGTCGTGAGCGTGAGAAAGGCGCCTACGCATGGAGGTCATTCATTAAGAGCGGATCGATCATTCCCGGTGGCTCTGATTTTCCTGTGGAGAGTCCCAATCCACTCCTTGGCTTCTACGCCGCAATTACACGCCAGGACGTACATGGTTGGCCAAAAGGCGGATGGCATGCCGAGGAGCGCATGACCCGGGAAGAAGCTCTTGAGGCGTTTACATCATGGGCCGCTTATGCCTCATTTCAGGAGAAGACCAAGGGCACCCTGGAGGTCGGAAAACTCGCCGATCTAATAGTTCTTTCTAATGACATCATGAAAGTGGAACCTAACCTCATTCCGGAAACTGTCGTGGATATTACCATGATCGAGGGAGAAGTTGTTTATTCTTCCGGTGCAGTTGTCCCGCCAACGCAGTGATCATCAGAATAATCCCTCATCGCTCGAACTTACTACATGATCATGACTGAGTCGAGAGATGTTGAGAGAAAGAATTTCTATCTGAACGCTACCGAGGGGGCTGCGTTTGCGTCCGGTTCAGCATTCATTTCTCCACAGACGGTCCTCCCGGCGTTGGTCGTTGCCCTTGGAGGCAGCAATGTAGTGGTCGGTTTTGTGGGAGTGATCCTCTGGGTCGGTTTGTTTCTTCCCCAGCTTTTTGCTGCCCGTTTCGTTGAGACACTCCCATGGAAAAAACCATGGGCTCTAGGGTTTGGGGCCGCGCAACGAAGCGTTGTTTTCTTCATGGGGCTCGCCGTGTTCTTCTTCGGACAGTCCCAACCAGAAGTCGCTCTTCTCCTCCTGTTGTTCCTCCTCCTTCTCAATCAAATTCTCCTCGGGATTGCGACGCCAGGATGGTTTGACCTGTTCGCTAAACTTACGCCTCCCCGCCGACGAGGAAGGCTGTTCGCTGTAAGAAATTCAATCGGTGGTATCGGCTCATTTTTTTGCGGACTTCTCCTGATGCTTTTCTTGCGCACGATGGAATTTCCGCATGGGTATGCCCTAGCGTTTCTTTGTGCTTTTGCTCTTCAGGGATTCTCCGTTCTCATTCAAACCGGACTCGTGGAAACCGATCCAAGTCCGGTGGGTGAGCGCCGGGGAATGTTCATATTTCTCCAACATCTTCCCGATGTCCTGCGGTCGAACATCGCCTTCCGACAGTTCCTCGGAGCCTCCGCGTTCCTGGTAATTGCGATCATGCCGGTCTCTTTTTTCACGGTGTATGCACTTCACAAATTCAATGCAGACAAGAGCGTCGTGGCGCAGTTTACGCTCGTGATGGTTGCCGCACAGGTCGTCAGCGCGCCTCTCAACGGACTTCTGGCCGACCGAAAGGGAAACAAAGCAACTATTGTCCTTGCATCCTGTGCAATGCTCGTTGCGACACTCTGGGCACTGTTCGCCCCGTCGCTGACATTGTATACTGTAGTGTTTGCATTTGTCGGGTTTAACCTGAGCGGAGATTTGATGGCGCGTTACAATATATCGGTTGAGTATGGTCCACCGGTCAAGCGCTCGACATACATTGGCCTCATGAATACCATTCTGGCACCCTTCTATTTTGCAAGCATTGCAGGCGGCTGGATTAGCGAAAGGTTCGGGTATGAGGCAATGTTTCTTGCCAGTGCGGCAGCTTCGGTGATTGGCATTTCATTGATGTTGTTGAAGGTGGTCGATCCTCGGACCATCCATGCAAACCCCTCGTGAGTGTCGTTGCATTTCAACAAAGGGCCGGCTATATTGGAACCCACGATGACAAATTTACCGCCGGCGAAGGCTGAGCACTTGACGCAATGGACGATTCTCCGTGTTGTCGAATGGGGTTCGGAGTATTTGAAGCAGCGCCGCTTCGACGAGTCCAGACTCCATTGCGAACTGCTTCTTGGTCATGTTCTGGGAATGACACGCGTTCAGCTTTATATGCATTTTGATAGACCGTTAGCCCCGCATGAGTTGGCAGACTTCAAATCCCTTTTCAAGCGAAGGCTGACACACGAGCCCCTGCAATACATTCTGGGTGAAACCGAGTTCATGGGACTCCCTTTATATGTCAACTCCACCGTCCTGATCCCACGACCCGAGACGGAGATCCTCGTGGAGCGAATCGTGGACAACATAAAAGAAAAGTGGAGGAAACCGGTATCGATTCTTGATGTGGGAACCGGGTCGGGCAATATTCCCATTGCACTGGCGAATTCCTTTCCCGACGCGCGCATTCTATCGGTGGATGTCAGCGCAGAGGCTCTTGAAACTGCACGGCGCAACCTCGATCGTCATTCCGTTGTGAACGTTGAGTTGCGTTGCCACGATATCCTCCAGGAACTGTCCGACGACGAACATTTTGATGTTATTGTTTCCAATCCTCCCTACGTCTCACTGGCTGAGCACGAAGGACTTGCAGAGGAAGTGCGTGACTTCGAGCCAACGATTGCGACAACAGACGGAGGGGACGGTCTCCTGTTCATTCGACGCCTCGCTGAATTGTCCATGACCCGGCTTCATCCGCGAGGACTGATCGCCATTGAGATTGGTCATGGTCAGCAGGATGATGTCGTCGATTGTTTTCACTCCGCCGGCTTGACGGACATACAGGTTTTTGAAGACTACGCGCGAATTCCTCGAATAGTTTGTGGAGTCCGTGCGGGTTGAGAGCATTGATTCAAAAAGTCAGCAAAGCGCACGTCACAATTGACGGGCAGATCCATGGCGGCATCGGCAAAGGGTTCGTCATTTTCCTCGGGATCAAAAAGGGGGATGATCGGTCGGCAGCGGAATATCTTGCTGAGAAATGCTCGCATATGAGAGTTTTTGAAGATGAATCAGAAAAAATGAATCTGTCCCTGATCGATGTCGATGGGCGGTCTCTGATTATTTCGCAGTTCACCCTCTACGCCGATGCTCAAAAAGGAAACCGTCCGGGGTTCAGCGATGCGGCCAGACCCGAAGAGGCGGAACCTCTTTATGAACACTTCGTGGCAAGGATGAAAGCGAACCTTGGCGAGGAAAGGGTTGCCACGGGTGTCTTCCGTGCAATGATGGAAGTGCACCTGGTCAACGATGGTCCTGTCACAATCATGATTGAAAGCAAGAACTAAGTACTCACAATCGGGAGATGCTCAATGATCCGCCATTTCCTTCTCGCTGTCTCACTTCTCTTTCTTCCTCTGCCGTGCCTCCTGGCTCAGAATCCATTTGAAACGCTGAAGACACTTCACGTGGAGGTGAAGTACGAGAAGGGAGTTTCGGAACTCAGCGCGCGTCAGGTCGCAGACTATCTTGAGGACGATTACTCTTACCTCAACAAGAAAACCGGACTGGTGCTGCAACAGCCGCTTGTTGTCCGTCTCTACGCGTCACTCGGTTCCTATATTTCCCAATCAAAGATGAAGAAAACATGGCGTGGTGGTTTTTACGAGAGGGGGGTGTTTCATTTGCAGCCGGTCGAGTTGTTGCTCAAGAAAAATATCATGGAACAAACACTCTCATTCGAGTTTGCCACTGCTATGCTTGATGAGGTGGGGCGAAAAGGTTGTCCGCGATGGCTCCGCGAGGCCTTTGCCGTATCGTATAGCGGAGAGATGGCAGGCCTGACTCCCCCCTATGGAATGCTCATATCGTATTTCTCGGATCTGGATCAGATCATTCAGGAATATTCCGACCCGCCGCAACGGGATGACGTTCATTTCGTGCTGGGGCACACGATGAAGTTCCTCGTCGATCGCTATGGCGAGGACCGTGCCAACGGAGTGTTTAAGGCTTTCGATGGAGTGACAGGCGTTGAAGAAGTATTCGCGAAGCAATTCAAGGAGAGCTACACAACCATCGAAAAAGCCTGGGCGGATCATATCTCGACACAAACCCAGAAACTGAAGAAATAGGCCGGCAACAATACCTCCCATTTTCTTTTTCCGGGATCCGAAGTGAACGTTCTCATGTTTTTTCTTGACGGGGTGGGCATCGGAAATGCCAACCCCTCTGAGAATCCTTTCTTTGCCGCGAAGCTACCTGCCCTGCGTTCCATTGTTGGCGGTTCCCTCCCATCTCTTCTCAATCCATTTCAGCGCGGTAATCGCGGGCAGGTTCTTCCGGTGGATGCGTGTCTTGGAGTGTCGGGACTTCCTCAAAGCGGCACCGGTCAGACTGCTCTTTTCACAGGTGTCAACGCATCTCAAATAGTTGGCAAGCATTTTGGGCCCCACCCATATTCTAGTCTGAAACCGATTATCATCGAGAAAAATATCTTTCGACAACTCATCCAACAAGACAAAAAAGTTTGCTTCGCAAACGCCTTCCCGCAGAAGTTCTTCGACTACCAAAAGAAAAAAAGATCGAAACTCACTGTCACTACGCTCTCATGTCAACAGAGTGGACTTCGTCTTCTCGATGCAAATGACCTTGAGAATGGAAGGGCAATTTCCGCCGACATAACAAATATTGGCTGGAAAGATCTCGGGCATCCGGGTGTGCATCCGATTACAGCCGAAACCGCTGGCCAGCGCCTCGGTGCTCTTACACGAGAGAATGATTTTGTTCTCTTCGAGTACTGGAAGACCGACCATGCCGGCCACGCAATGAACCATGCGGAGGCTGTTTCCATACTTGAGGTCTTCGACGAGTGCCTTGGAGCGGTTCTCTCGGAGGTTGATCTCGAGAAGACTCTTATCGTCCTCACGAGTGACCATGGAAATATCGAGAACCTCGGGGTGAAGACCCACACACGCAATCCGGTTCCCCTTCTCGTTGCGGGAAATCGGTCAGAGGATTTTGTGACTCGTTTGAGAAATCATGCGGCAGATCCCGATCTCACACACGTCACTCCACTTCTTGTTGAATTTCTGTCAACATGAACCAGCGTTTGGAAGTCCGATCACTGCCTGCGTTGAAGGCATCGCTTCTTGTCACTGCAGGCATTTTATTGGCCGACCATTTTTCGCTGTCTCTTGAGCTTCTCTTGGTTCCTCTCGTCGTCGTAACCCTCGCCGTTCTTATCGCGATGTTCTTCCGGATTGACGAGCGGCCTCTATTCTTGTTTCCACTTGTAGCGATGGTGTGGATGCTTCTCGGTGCCGCAAAGTATTCTTTCGACAATGAAGGTTCTATCGTCCGCCAGGATGATTACGAGGAGGTGACTCTTGTAGGGTTCGTCACGAATGTACAAAGTGGTGAGAGGTCGCGGATAATCATTCACCCCATGCATTCGACATTTCGTGGAGAGGATGGAACATTAGGAGGGGGTGTGATTGCCTCCCTTTCAAAGGGGGAGGTCTTTTCTGACTCTATTGTTGTCGGCACTACTTTGGTTGGAAAAGGAAGAATCATGCAAATTGGAACTCGTCGAAACCCGGGCGAGTTCGATCCGCGTCGTTTCTATGCGACACAGGGAATTCTATACAACCTCCAGTTTGATCCAGGCGGAGTGAAGATTCTGGGAAGGGAAAAAGAAAGCTGGCTCGATGCTTTTCTGATCAAGCCTGCCCGAACATATGTCGGTAATAGAGCGGACGAATGGATCGGAGGGGAAGAAGGCGAATTGATGAAGGGGCTTCTTCTTGGTGATCGAAGTGGACTCTCTTTCGCCACACGCGATGCCTTTGCCCGGTCCGGCGTCGCACATGTGCTTGCTGTCTCCGGGGCCCATGTGGCGATCATCGGTGCATTTCTTTTCTTTGCTGCGCGATTCCTGAGGTTTCCTCGCTGGGCCGGCATTCTGGCGACCGCGATCGGTTTCCTCTTCTTTATGTTTCTCACCGGGTCTCATCCGCCTGTGGTGCGGGCCGTGATTATGGGATTGGTCCTTCTCTCCGGAATGCACTTCCAACGTCGCACCGGTGCGCTCAATTCAATTGGCGTTGCCGCCCTTATTATTATTGGGATGGACGCGAGGCAGGTGTTCAACGTAGGCTTTCAACTCTCGTTCGTTGCAGTGATTGCTCTCGTATACGTCACACCAATGCTCAACGATCTTCTCAGCCGGCACCTCCAGAGGCCATCCGTGTGGCATATGTTGCTATACCGACTGGGGCAGACGATTGGCGTGACAGTGATTGCTACGGTGGCAACTCTCCCGTTTGTGGTGAATTATTTCGGGCGAGTATCCATAATTGGCCTGATTGCTAATCTTCCGGTGATCATTGGTGTAACAGGAAGCATGTACGCAGGATGCCTTTCCCTGCTCAGTGGACTGATAGTTCCGTACGTGGGATCTGTCTTTGCTGAAATCGCGCATTTGTTTCTCTCTGTGACCTTATCGGTCACAAAGTTCTTCGCAAGCTCGTCCCATGCGACACTTACTATGAAATGGTTCAGCTGGTTTGGAGCGCTCGCCCTCTATTGCGGAACCTTAGTCCTGACTCACTGGTCATTATTAACCATAAGGAAAAGATTCTTCATTGCGTCTCTGGTGTTTCTGAACCTCACGGTTTGGACTTCTACAAATGGTGGGTTGGCGACGCCTTCGGAGGTTCTTCGGGTGAATGTTCTGGATGTCGGTCAGGGTGACGCGATCCTCGTGGAATTTCCAGGGGGACAAACGATGTTGATCGATGCTGGACCTCGGTTTGCCAACTATGATGCAGGAGAAAGAGTTGTCGCACCCTTCTTGCGTCGAAAAGGAATTTTCACTATCGACTATCTGGTGGTGACGCATCCGCATGCGGATCACCTCGGCGGGATGGCATCGGTGTTACGGGATTTTGCAGTGAAGAGAATTGTTGAGTGCGGAACAAGCATATCGTCGACGCTTTACAAAGACTATGCGGTTGCCCGCGAGGCTGAACATTGTCCCACACTGGTTGCTCGTGATGGGATGATCATCCCTTCGATTCAAAATGCACGTGTGTTTGTGCTTCATGCCGGAGAAGATGGATACGCTCATTCGAATCTCAACAACCTTTCCATTGTATTGAAAATCCAGTATGGCGAGACATCCTTTCTCCTCACCGGTGATGCCGAAAAGGAAGTGGAGGAACATCTTGTTCACGCGTACGGTAGATTTCTTTCCTCTTCGGTTCTCAAGATCGGGCATCACGGAAGTGCGACGAGTTCGACCCCAGAATTCGTCAACGATGTGAAACCATCGCTTGCGATCATTTCAGTTGGCCGGAGCAACAAGTTCGGTCATCCCTCAAAGGGAGTGATTGCCCGTCTTGCAGATATCGGGATTCCAATCGCAAGAACCGACAATGACGGGGCAATTATTGTGGAATCAAACGGGGCTACCGTTCGTCAGGTTGCTTGGCGACAATAAAGGGAAGTTCAATGCACCTGGAGTCGATTCGAAAATACTGTCTGGGAAAGGAGGGAACGATTACAGAGGAGTTTCCCTTCGATGAAGAAACGCTCGTCTTCAAAATAGCAGGGAAGATTTTCCTCGTGGCAGACATCGAAGGTCATCCCTTGAATATGAATAAAATGCGAACCTGCGGCTGCGATTGCACTCCGAGAACGATACAATTCTGTGAGGCCGGGGTATCATATGAATAAAAAGCACTGGAATACCGTTATCCTTGACGGAAGCATTCCGGATCGGGAGATCAAACGTATGATCGATATTTCCTATCACCTGGTGGTGAAGAAGTTGAAAAAGGCTGACCAGCCGTCAAACTCGCGGAGGAGCACCCAGTGTGCCCCTCCGGAGAAGTAGATTTAGATTTGGTGGGAAAAATGGCCTTTCGAAATGAGGTAGAACGTGATGAGCCCGAGACCACCGAAGAGCGCGATCAGCGCGGGATAGACGCCGCCTTCCACGAAGTAGTTGGCCTGCAACCAGAGTCCAAGGAGAACAGCGAGGCCAATGCATGCAAAGACAATACCCCACTTTAACGCGGAAAGTGGGTGGCCGACGGCTTTCGTGGATCGTTGATAGAGGGACTTGATATCCTCCGGGGAAAGCCCTTTATCAAGCATAGTAAGGCGCTCACGGTGCCGTGTCAGGAGCCACAAAGCGATCACTGTTG
>QKGJ01000090.1 GCA_003251275.1 Ignavibacteria bacterium | reverse complement strand
GATTATCAATAATAGCCCAAAGTTGCTTACAAATATCGGAGCACTGCCGCCGAGCCACCCTCTTGTGCCGGACTCGAATACGGTCAGAGCGTATTACACGCAGATCATGGACTCTTTGGGTTTGACTGGAAAGTTCGATGTCTATACTGTTCCCTATAACAATGGCAACTGGCCGTCGCGCCGAGCTATTTCCCAATATTCAACGATTGTCCTTCTCGCTGAGCAGCGGCTAGACTACTTGGGTTTTGGGGGAATTCGCTACATGGTCAATGCAACCAAGCAGTCGCTGCTGCGAGAATACCTCAATGTGGGTGGCAATCTGATTGTCGTTGGCGGGGTGAATATGTCAGGAATAATCTCAAACTATGCAGCGTTTGCCGACACCATATTCCATGCCCCATTCGGCATTGAGAACAATACGTTTGACTTTGCTGGAGCGCAGGGTTTGCTTGGATACCCGAACTTTGTCCTGGACCAGTCGAAGCCTTATCCTGACCCTGACAGTGTGGTGGCAGGAGTAATACGAGGAATTTCTGTTAATTTTCCTCGCGGATTTGGGGAGTCGCTATCACTGTTTGACTCGCGTTCGAATAACCCGTCATTTGAGAATCTTCCGGTCGGAATCAGGTTCATTGGGATCCCGCCTGTTGCGCCGGGATGTCGGACGTACTCGGTTGTGTATTTTGGGATACCACTCTACTACGTAGAACGGTCTGTGGCAATCCAAGCCATGAGAAAAGCTTTCCAAGATTTGAACGAACTTTAATGCTGGAGATGCAATGATAAGAAAAGCGATCACATTTCTTTTGTTGGCGAGCATTTTCTCAGCCACAGATTCACTCTCCGGGACCACCGGGAATCTCACTGGAAAGATTACCGACGTATCGACAAAAGAGACGCTTCCCCTTGTAAACATCCTGGTTGTTGGCAGCGGAAGAGGGACGGTTTCGAATGAAAAAGGGGAGTATTCCCTTACCGGCATCACGCCTGGGGTCTATACTATTCGGTATTCCTTACTTGGGTATAGGAACATAGAGATTAAGAAAGTCTCGATTGAGGCAGATCAGACAACTGTGTATGATGTGAAGATGGCAAGCGAAGATATCGAGATTGAGGGAGTCACGGTGGAAGGTCAGTCACCGCTGGTGGATACCAAGAAAGTCGCGGGTGACCAGACTTTCAACAGTGATAAGATAGACGCTGTCCCAAACGTAAAAGGTGTTGAAGATGTGCTCCGTTTGCAGGCCGGTGTGGTTCAGTTTGGCGGTCAACTTTTTCTCCGTGGTGGACGCGCGAACGAAACTCAGATTCTCGTTGACGGAGTCGTTGTCAATGATGTGAGCGGTGCTGCGGCTGCCAACCAGGAGTTGCAGCAACTCTATGCGGGAACGAGCACCTCTGGGGGTGGTGGAGCGCTCGGTGTTTCTGCCAACGCAATTCAATCAGTCAGTGTTGCGAGTAGCGGTCTTGATGCCGAGTATGGGAATGCGCAGTCGGGTGTTGTCAATATTACGACAAAGTCCGGTGGTGATACGTATTCAGGATCGATGCAGTATCGAACCGATGGGATCACCTCAAATGGATTCAACGAGAGGTATTATGCCGGAAACATCGGCGGGCCCGAACCCATCACCGCATTTCTTCTCCCCTCTCTTGGAATTAATATCCCGGGCAAGCTCTCGTTTTTCATGAGTGCGAACTTTGAGCAATCTGATGGAGCTTATGCTTTTAATACTAATCAATTCTATAACCCTGTTCAGCGACGTATTAAGTTGACTGGCATCCTTGGGTTCCTCGGCAATGCCGGACTTCTTTATTCAGACAAGCAAGTCAACAATTTTTCCTTCAACACAAAGCTCAATTACTCAATCGGGGAATCTGATCAGTTTGCATACAGCTATCGGGCAAATGGAGGGTCAGCTCATCAGCTTGCCTCATCATTCACGTATAGAGACCGCTATGACTCTACAACGTCCGTCGAGAATATCCAAGGTCAGAAGGTATTGCAGTGGACTCACATTTTCGGAACGAACACTCTCCTCAAGGGGTATGTGAGCAGAATTGAATCACGCAGGACATCGTCGCTGGATGGTTTAACACCTGCTCAATACTCAACATTCTATGGCGATATCAATGGCGATGGGTTCAGAGATTTCGGCACTTCCCAGAGTTGGAGTGATTCACGCAATGTAATTTGGAACACGAAATTCGATTATAGCTCTCAAATTCATCCAATCCATTTTTTGAAAGCGGGGATGGAGTACTACTACGAAGATATTTCCTCCACGTCGATTTCATTTCCGAATGACCCTGATCGAAAAATTGACTCCATCCCGCGGGGGGAGTTTCCGGCCTACGGGTTTGCCCGTTGGGTTTCCGGTAATTTTCCTTCAAGAGGGGCGCTGTATCTCCAAGACAATATTGAGTTTACAGGTTTGAACATACGGGTCGGCTTGCGATATGATTATCTCTATCTCGGCAAGCAAGTATTTGACCCTGACTTTGTGGAAAGGTGGGAAGCCGTATCGCGACTAGAGGCCAACTGGCTAGACAATAAATCATTTTGGTCGCAGTTTACGAGCGGAAGGTTCAGTCCGCGGTTGGCGATTGGATATCCGGTATCTGAGAGGACGGTATTCTATTTCAACTATGGGCATTTTCTTCAGTACCCGGATAGGGATCAATATTTCCATGATCCCATTTCGACTACCCTCGATGGAAATTACATAGGAAATCCAGGCCTCAAACCTCAAAAGACAATACAATACGAGGCAGGTTTCGATCAGCTTCTAACCGATGATCTTTCCCTCGGTATCAGGGGATACTACAAGGATATATTTGATTATGCCTCGTTCCGCCGTCTGCCGACTTCTCCGACAGTCGACCTTTATGTGAATCTCGACTATGCAAGCACAAGGGGGTTTGAAGTGATCTTGACGAAAGGTGGCGGCGATAACCTGACTGGTAGCGTTGGCTATACGTTCCAGCTTGCGAAAGGGCGATCGTCACATCCGAAAGCGGCACAGGATTCGCCTGAACTCTTCGGACTTCCTCGTGAGGTGCGTCTTGATTTTGACCAGACGCATACCTTGAATTTCTTTGTGTCGTATCGCGTTAAGCCAAACGAAGACTTCCAAGTCTTCGGCTTGAATATTGACAATTGGGGTGCATCGGTTGCATGGACGTACGGCAGTGGTTTCCCGTACACGCCATTCACAACCAGTACATCTCAAGCCGCGCAATACCTGAACAACCTGTACCTGAAGAATTCCGCCGACGGACCATTTACTTCAGAGGTCAACATTTCCTTTTTCAAGGGTTTCCGAATTGTGGATAAGCTCAACCTCGTTTTGACGCTTGATGTTACAAATCTCCTGAACCGTAGGAACGTTGACTTAAATGGCGGTGGATTCAATAGTCTTGAAGGAAGGGTGATCCGCTACGGGGATTATGCTCCTGACGATTTTACAATTTACCCATGGCAAGCGGGTGATGGAAGTGCGTTTGATCGGCGCGTCCCCCCCTTTGCATTTCGGCCGCCGCGTCAAATTGCGTTTGGGGTGAAAGTTAATTGGGATTAATACTCACTATGGTACTGCAACCAATGAAGAATCTAAACATCATTCTTTCTCTCTTACTCCTCGCGCTAGTACTTGATTCTTCCAGAGGCGATGTGAAGGACAAGAATGCTCCTGGAGTGGCTCCACCGCAATCTTCAAATTCCGTTCTTGTGCCGAATACGAAGAGCGTGAAGCAGGGATTCTCAATGAGAATGTGGATGGACAATCGTAGTGTTTTTGGCCGGCAAGGCTATCCGGGTGGCAACAACGCGTTGCCCTCGGGGGGACTAGGACTGGAATACCCTTTGGGACAACCAATCGAGCACATTTTTGGAGGCGGGATCTGGGTTGGCGGTCTACTGGACACTTCGACAGGCCCGACACCACAACCACCTGTCCGCGCTGTAACGACCGGATACGAAGGGTGGTCTGGTCCGTTTTATGAATTCTTCCCGGGATCTACTCCGGCGGATACTTTTTGGAGAGCTTCAAAGAATAATCCTGTCGAGCCTCCTGGATGGTCAGCCTATTGGGGGAATGCGTTGCCTTTTAAGCCAATTTCGGATAACGACTTGTATTGCACGTATGCTGATTATTTTGAGACCGTTTCGCAACACGTCCCCCTCAGATTGCGCGTCATTCAGAGCTGCTATGCATGGGATGACCCATACGCTGACGCAATCATTATCATTGAGTACAAGATTATCAATGAGGGGGTGAAACAAATCGACAGTGCATATATTGCCTGGTTTTTTGAAGCCGACGTTGGGCCTTTGTCTGCTCCTAATTATTTCCAAAGAAATTTCACAGGATATTATCCAAGTTCTCGAACAGCATACATCCACAATCCGGCTGATCGCGGATCAACTCCTGTCGGAGGAACGTTGCTTCAAACTCCTATTCCTCTTGACTCCTTGCGCTACTCATTCCGCTGGTATCCGGGGCCCCAGACTCCTACGCCTGATGCTGTGCGGTACAATGTAATTAGTTCTGGCATAATCCAACCAGATGAGTACCCGGCGTTGTCAGATACACGATTTCTATTCGCGTTCGGGCCCTTTACGATTCACCCTCGACCTGTTCAAATTGGCGATCCCCCCCAGGATACATTGAAGATTGCCATGGCAATTGTTTCTGGATTCTCCCAAACGCGTGACCCGCGGCTTATTATGCAAAGGAATGCCGCGAGGGCATTGGACATTTACCTCAACCAGGGTATACAACTTCCGCCTACGCCTCCTTCCCCGCCATTGAGGGCAAAAGTCGGATTTCGACGAGTCGAACTTGATTGGAAGTGGCGTGCAGGAGATGATGTACTTTATGGACGGCCTGACCCTGAAACAAACTGGGACTCGACGAACCAGCTCGCAAATAGAGATCCCATGAGAAGGTCAAATCCTCCGCCGGGGTATGATTCAACGCGTGGTGGGAGAAATTTTGAATCGTACAAACTGTGGAGAAGTGAAACACCGCCGTCCTCTTCTTCAGGAGTTCCTGATGAGAGCTACACTCTTCTTCGGCAAACGGATATGATTGAGCTCATTGACACTCTTCGCTTCGGATATGACACAGGGCTTGAGTATTCGTTCGTGGATTCAAATCTTGTTCGTGGAAAGGTCTATACCTACGCGGTTACTTCTGAATCAATTCCGAATCTTGCTGAGGTTCGGCAACCCGATGGTACGTCGACATTCGAAGAAGTGGAACCACTGGAATCAGCGAAGCGCACCAATGCCGTTACGATCGACCTTCCGTTTGCAGTTTCTGAGGAGGTTGGAAAGGTCGCTGTCGTTCCAAATCCCTACCGTACCGATAGAAGTTATACACTCGAAAACGGTGGGTACGAGGGGTTGACAAACAATTGGGACGAAACGAAACGAGTGATCAAGTTCATCAATCTGCCGGCGAAGTGTACCATCAGAGTCTTCAGCCTTTCGGGTGATCTCATTCGTACGGTTAATCATGACGGTTCTTCAGGAGATTTTCCCGATGGGGACGAAAATATGACGTTGGTCAGTGATAGTAATCGGGCGCTGGCGAGCGGAATCTATGTCTTTACCGTAGAATCGGCGTTTGGAACACAAACAGGAAAATTTGTCATCATTCGATAGCAATGAGAGAAAGTAGGCTATGAAACGAATTCTAATTTGTTCCATCATGCTGCTCGGTCTCCAATATGCTGAGGCGGGCAACCGATCAGGAAGTGTAACGGCACAGTTCCTTAAAATTCCGATCAATGCACGTGTTGCAGCAATTGGAAATGCGCAGGTTTCCCTGGCTGAGGGAGCGTCATCGATTGCGTTCAATCCCGCAGGAACACTCAGTATTTCTACGTTTTCGTTCTCGGGTACGTACAATCAGTGGTGGGCAGATATCCAGCACGGTTTTGTTGGAGCAGCGGTCAACTTTCCCGGGATTGGGACCATTGGGGCCGGTGTTACCGCATTGGCTACTGACGATATTAATGTAAGAACGCCGGCCTTTCCGGAAGGAACCGGTGAGATGTTTCGAGCTTCAGAGTTCGCCTTTACATTGACATATGCAAGACAAATCAGTGAGCTTTTTGGTTTGGGGTTGAGTTTAAAGTACATCAACTCTAATCTCTACAACACTGATATTAATTCCAACGTCCTTGCGTTTGATTTCGGCACCTTGTATGACATTCCCGTTCTCCGCACACGACTGGGGATTTCGGTTAACAATCTTGGAAAGGATTTGCGATACCTGAATGAGACGTACTCACTCCCAACAGCGCTTCGCTTTGGTGCACGCGTGAACGTCTATGAAGTCGGTGTGCATAAAGTGTATGGTGTGGTGCAGGTCGGCAGACCGAATGATGCGGATGAACAATGGAACGTCGGAGGGGAGTATACCTACCAGGAAATATTTTCCCTGCGCGCAGGATATCGTTTCAATTACGATACGGAAGACTGGAGTGCAGGCGTGGGCGTGCTACTCAACAGCCTCGGACTCAACGGCTCGGTTGATTATGCGTTCACCCACTACAAGTTCCTTCCCGGTACTCATATGTTCACAATTGAAACAGGTTTCTAACTCATGAAAATCACTATTCACTGGTTTCTGTCAGCAGTTCTTATTGCAGGGATGTTCCTCGCCGGATGCGATCTTGTGACGATCCCCCCAGACCCCAAAACATTTACCTCTGCAAATAATGTAGTGATTAACGAGGTTTTTACCCTCCCATTTACGAGCCAGAACTTCCATTCGTGGATTGAGTTTTATAACCCCACGAATCAGACAGTTGATATGCGGGGTTGGACATTGACGTTTGGGGCACCACGGTTTTTCCTTGAACAGATACTCCCGAAGGATACAGTGACCGACTCGCTTGGGTTCAGGTGGTTTTATCTTGATCCCATCCAGATTGGCTTCTCTGTTGATTCCTCTTTTACCGTTGCGGATGTGCCGCTGGCTACAAGTAGGACGGAAGTCAAGGCAGGACAACTTTTCACCCTTGTGTCCGACAGGAATCTTTTGGAGGTATTCACTGACCTGGGCCCGGGACCCGGACCAGCGAGGTTTCAGCAAATTATTGAAGGGCCAGTCGACACATCAAAAGTTCCAATCGATTCAACGTACAGTAATATTGGGATCCCCGACACCATACGATTTACGAATTATGTCTTTATCTTGTCTCCGACCGCTCAGTTGGTTCTCAAAGATCCCGGTGGAAACGTTGTCGATGTCGTACGCTACGGGAATTACACGTGGCCAGGGCCCGGTGCTGATCCTTATCCCGGCAACCAGTCGATTGGATTTCTGCCGCAGTATTATTCGATCGCACGGTATGCAGGCGCTTACTGGACTGGGAATACGGCAAATGATTTTTACTTTACGAACTCACGCCTGAGACCCATTCCACATTACTATAGTCAGGCATTCAAGCCCTAGGCTGCAAAAAAACATGAACAAAAGTATTGAGGGGGAGAAATCTCCCTCTTCTGTTAGTATCCTACCAAATTCACATCTCCGGCCCCTTTTCTCAGTACGATGGGATTCTCTCCGGTCAAATCGAGGACTGTCGATGGCTCCGTCGACTTGACTCCACCGTCAATCACGATATCAACTTGATTACCAAATTGGGCTGAGATCTCTTCGATCTCGCTAAGGACGTCTCCCTTTGCCGTCGTGACACTTGTACTCAGAATTGGATGACCCAGCCCATGAACGAGCGCCAGGGCGATAGGATTATCGGGAACGCGTATCCCAACCGTTTTTCTCTTTGACACAAGTAGTTTCGGAAGTTGCTTCATTCGCGTTGCGGGGAGAATAAACGTGTAGGGACCTGGAATCAGCCGCTTCATGATCTTGAAGGCAGAGTTGCTCACGTGGGCGTATTCGCTGATGTTCTTCAGATCCGCGCAAACGAAACTGAATGGAGTCTTGTTTCTTTGCCTTTTGATAAGGTACACTCTTTCGATCGCAGACTTATCAGTAACGCTGCAACCGATTCCATACACCGTATCGGTAGGGTAGATGATGACTCCTCCGGCCCTCAGCCGGTCAACAGCTTTTCCTACTAATCGCTGTTCTGGTGTTACTGGATGTATTGTGAGGATCATTCAGAGAGCAGATTACTTCAATAGAACCATCTTCCTTACTTGTCTCTCCCCGTCTGTTTCTAACTTATAAAAGTAAATGCCACTGGACAGACCAGAAGCATCCCAAGATACTTCGTGTGCTCCGGATCGGAGGGAGCCCTTCAAAAGCTCTTCAACCTGGCTGCCCACAGCATCATAGATTACCAGGCTAATGTCAGTCGCCTTGGAGAGCGCAAATGAGATGGTTGTCTTGGGATTGAAGGGGTTCGGGTAGTTCTGATTAAGAACGAACTCAGCTGGCAACCACTGTGAGGATGCGATAGAGGTAACTCCGGTTAAGTCTATGATATAGGCAGATCTGCCATGCGTAGATGCAAGTAGCGTCCTGCTAGGTCCATGAAGTGTAAGGTCATGGACAGGAACAAACGGATGATCCGTCCCTAAGATATTCCAGGTGTTTCCCAAATCCGTCGAGTATATTACTCCTGCATCCGTTGCGACGTACAAATTTGGTCTGGTAATCGGGTCAATAAGCACGTCGTTAAGTGGAATATCTGGCAACGTGCTCCCGATATTGATCCATGTTTGCCCATAGTCATCGGATCTATGGATATGAGCAGGGAAGCTGTCCTCAAGGTATCCGGAATGGGTTACATAGACCACATTAGCTGAATCTGGATCAATGCTTACCCTCGTGACCCAGCGCTGGGGGAGAGGCCCGGTAACATCGATCCAATTATTTCCTCCGTTCGTCGTAACCGAAACCTTTCCATCATCTGTCCCCACATAAACCACATTTGGATCTGTCCGGGCAACATCAATCGTCGTGATGGTCCCGATGCGGCCATTCTGGCCGCGGGTAAGGTCACCGCTGATTGCAGCCCAGGAAGCCATTCCGTTCGTCGTTTGATAAACCCGGTGCGTACCGGTGTAGAGTGTAAGGGTGTTTGACAAATCCATGGCAATGGGAGTATTCCAGTTTTTCCTGTCGGATGAGCTGATACCGGTCCTTCCATTTTGGAATGAACCTCCTCCGTTTGTGGAGTATCCCAGCCCGCCGTTCTGAGACTCTGCATATATCCTGTTTGGATTTGTTGGATCAACAAGAACATAGAAGCCGTCTCCACCATAGATGCCCGACCAGTCATTGACAGATCCCGTTAAGGTACGGGCTGTGCCATTATCCTGCATTCCACCATAGTATCTCTGTGGGTTCGAGAAGTCAATTGTTCCCGCATAGAACTGGGACACTGGAAGGTTCAACGACTTTGTCCAGGATGTGCCGGTATTTGTAGAGAGAAAGACACCGCCATCATTTCCCACAGCAACGCGGCTGGGGCTCGATGAAGAAAAGAGGATTGCGTGATGATCAACGTGCATCGAGCCAGTGACGTTTGACCAACTAATACCACCATTGGTGGAGCGATACATGTTCGTCATTCCTGCCAGCACAACGTCTGGATTTGTCGGTTGGACGGCGAGGATGTTGTTATACCAAACTTGCCCCTCGCTGCCGAAGGCGCCGGCACTTGCAACTTGTGTCCAGCTTATTCCAGAGTCTGTAGTTTTATAAACGCCCCGTATGCTTGCGCTCTGTGTGGTAAGAGCATATACGATATTGGGAGAGGAGGGGGAGACCGCGAGGCTGGTCCTGCCCAATGTGGGATCGTTACCGGGAAATCCATTTGTCACCTGGTTCCAGGAGTCTCCAGCGTCGGTGGAAACGAAAAGACCTGATTGGATCCCGGAGATAATGCTGTACGTTATCGGCCGGTAGCGATTCCAGAGCGCGGCATAGATGTGTGCCGGATCTGCCGGGTCGATAAGGACATCGCAAGCTCCGGTGGTATCGTTAATAAAAAGGACTTGCTGCCATGTGGCACCCGCGTCTGTTGAGCGATAGATTCCTCGTTCATTCGTCCTGCTTCGGTATCGGCCAAGGGCTGCAGCGAAAACTCTATTGGGTGCGGATTGATGAATCGCAAGTTTTCCAATATGGCCGGTATTGATGAGCCCAAGGTGTGACCATGTTGTCCCCGCGTCAATGGAACGCCACACGCCATTTCCTGGATAAATGGCAACGCCTCCCGGATTGGCCTCCCCGGTTCCAACGTAGATCGTATTGGGGTCCACGGGATCGAGAATAAGAGATCCGATGGAAGGAGACTCATTGAAGACGGGGTTCCACGTTCCTCCTCCGTCGGTCGATTTCCACAATCCTCCAGCAGCAGCCCCTGCATAGATAATTGATTCATTTGTGGGATGTAGGGCCAGAGAAGTGATACGACCCCCGATGTTTGACGGGCCGACACTTTGCCACGGTGTCGACATGCTGGGGGATAACGATGCCATGGCCGCAAACGTTGCACGCGCTGCCTCATATTTTCGCGGATCAACGTCGTCAAAGGGGTAGACCCTCTGCAGCATGAACCAATCATTGTCCACAGCGGATTCTTCCTTCTGCGTTTCTAACTCTGTACTCGGTCCTGTCATGTTGTGATCAAAACCAAGTGCACACAAGAGAGTCAGAAGCACAAATGATGCAACGGCCTCCGCATTATGCGTTCGTTCCATGACGTTCTCCGAAAGAAAATTTGAATGACGAGGAAGGCTGAAATATGATACTGAAGGTCTAACAGAGTAGCAAGACTGAAACGGTCTTTTGGATATTGACCTGCCGACGGTTGCCGTGACCTTGTAATGGTCTCTTTCCCTCCTTGAAAGTGGCGCCACTTCTTCCTACTTTGGCTCAGTTTTCTTCCTTGGAAGCCTGTCTATTATGTCTCATCGCCTTGTAGCAATTGTCGGTCGACCGAACGTCGGCAAATCCACACTCTTCAACAGGATTATCGGACACCGTGATGCAATCGTTGATGATCAACCCGGAGTGACCCGCGACCGCAACTATGCAGATGCGGAGTGGGCGGGGAAGCAATTTACAATAATTGATACGGGGGGATTTGTTCCAACTTCTGAGGATGTTTTCGAGACCGCAATCCGTGAGCAGGCACAAATTGCGATTGAACAAGCGGATGTCATTCTCTTCGTTGTTGATGGAGTTGCGGGGTTG
This sequence comes from Ignavibacteria bacterium, assembly GCA_003251275.1. GTDB lineage: Bacteria > Bacteroidota > Ignavibacteria > UBA10030 > UBA6906 > SZUA-287. The sequence goes on along the minus strand of QKGJ01000090.1, from coordinate 6,190 downwards.
CTTCCTTCGGAAAAGGACATCGCGGAAATCCTGAGGAAGTCTGAAAAGCCCGTTGTGTTGGTGGTGAACAAAATAGACAACGATAAGAGAGAGCTCAATCTCGGTGAGTTTTTCGAGCGTGGACTTGGCGAGCCCGTTCCCACCTCCGCACTTGGAGGCCGCCGTATTGGGGACATGCTGGATATTGTCACCAAAGGCTTTGTGCCAGGCGGAGAAGTGAATCAAGATCCAAGGTTGAAAATAGCGATCATCGGAAAACCGAACGTCGGGAAATCTTCTCTTGTCAATGCGCTGCTACAGGAAGATCGCCATATCGTTACAGAAATACCCGGAACGACACGCGACCCGATTGACGCAATCTTGAAGTTTTACGGTCGGGAACTTCTACTGATTGATACCGCGGGGTTAAGACGCAAGAGCAAGGTAAAGGAAAGCGTAGAGTTTTTCAGTACGGTGCGGACTTTGCGTAGCATTGACCGATGTGACGTTGCTGTTGTACTGCTGGACGCCCAGCAAGGATTGGAGCATCAGGATCTCCGTATTATCGAAACAGCGATCGCGAAACGACGCGGTATCGTCCTTGCCATTAATAAATGGGATCTCATTGAGAAAGATCATACAACGGCAAACCACCTGGAGCGTGCGCTTCGAGAGAAACTCCGCCAGTATGATTTCGTCCCGATCATTTTTATTTCTGCTCTTACCAAACAGAGAATCTACAAGATCATCGAACTTGTTCAGGCAGTCGATGAAGAACAAAACAGACGGATTCAAACGAATGAGTTGAATGCACTTCTCGGTGCGGACATCAGAAGTTTTCCCCCGAGAAGTCGATCGGGCAAGGAAATAAAAATTAAATACATTACTCAAGTGAAGACGAAACCACCCGTTTTCGCTTTCTTCTGCAATGAACCAAAAATGATCGAGGAAAACTACCGGCGATACCTGGAGAATCGGATCAGGGAGCATTTTGCGTTCCGCGGTGTCCCCGTTCTCCTTTCGTTCAAGGACAAGTAATATGACGCGACGAATTCTTGTTATAGGAGGACTTGCCGCCGGGCCGAGCGCAGCCAGCAAGGCAGCGCGGACAAATCCGAATGCCGAAGTTGTTTTGTTCGAGCAGGGGGAGCACGTTTCATATGGTATCTGTGAGATTCCCTATTACATCGGTGGAGAATTTCCGGAGGATGCTCTCGCCGCGTATACATCTCAAACGCTGAAAGAGAAAAAAGGAGTAGATGTCAGGATTCTCACCAGGGTGGAAGAGATTCAGCCGGCCAGGAGGACAATTCGGGTGAGAGATTTGAACACAGGGTCAGTCCGTGACGAGAATTACGATCGCCTTGTGGTTGCGACAGGTTCAAGACCAAAGCTTCTCGGCGTTCCAGGTGAAGATGCCCGCAATGTTTTTCACATGAAGACTCTTTCAGACGGGATTGCGTTGAAAAAGTATCTTCAGGTAGAGAAGCCTCGCACTGCCGTGATCATCGGCGCGGGGTACATTGGGATGGAAATGGCCGATGCATTGCGCTCGCTGGATATTGCCGTTACGATGCTTCATCGCCACTCTCTTCCGTTGTCAACCCTTGAACGCAATATTCGCGAAACGGTTCGTTCAGAACTGGAAGAGCGCGGGGTCCGGTTTATCGCACACACAAACACTGAGGGACTTGTCGTTGGGAAAGAGCTTAAAGCAACACACGTTGTCACAAACAACGGAACGTACGAGTCCGACCTCATTATTCTGGCTCTCGGGGTTGCCCCTTGCTCTGACATTGCCGCTGCGGCGGGAATTCGAACAGGTGGCTCAGGAGGTATTCTGACCGACAATCGACAAATGACCAATATCGACAATGTGTTTGCAGCGGGTGATTGTTGCGCAGTGAAGAGTGTTATCCACAATCGGAATGTTTACATACCACTCGCAACCATCGCGAGCAAGTGTGGTTGGGTGGCGGGCGAAAACGCCGCAGGAGGAAATGCAACATTTCGCGGTGCAGTGCGATCGATTGCTTTGCGGGTTTTCGATTTGGAAGTAGCCCAGGTGGGCCTCAGCGCTGAGGAGGCGCGAGGTGCCGGCTTTGATGTCGCAACGGAAACCATCACCGCCTGGTCAAGAGTCGCAAAGATGCCGAAAAACAACAAGGTCACCATAACGACAATCACCGACAGGGCATCCCGTCGGTTGTTGGGTGCAAATCTTCTTGGAAAAGACGGTGTTGTTCACAGAGCAAACACTCTTGCCGTGGCCATTCAACACCGTATTCCTATCGACGATATGCAGCAGTGGGATCTTGCCTACTCGCCCCCATTCACACCGTTGTGGGATCCGATTTTAGTTGCCGCGAACGCAACACGGAAGAAGCTGTAGCGAAAACTTGGAGAATGAATGAGTAACCTGACCATAATTGATCATCCTCTTCTCAAGAGAGATGTAACGATCTTGCGCGATAAGAATACGAAGAGCGCCGCATTCCGGATCACTCTTCGCCGGATTGCATCCGTCATGGCATTTGAGGTGACGCGCGATCTCAAGCTCAGAGCAACAAGGGTGAGAACTCCCCTCGAATCAACAAGAGGGTACGTCATTAGTAAGGAAATCGTTATCGTGCCCGTGTTGCGCGCGGGACTCGGTTTTGTGGAGGGCTTTCTGGATCTTCTTCCGGAAGCAAAGGTCGGACATGTAGGTCTATACCGGAACGAAGAAACACTTGAGCCAGTGGATTACTACTCACGGTTTCCCGCTTCTCTTTCGAAAGGCATTGTTCTTCTCTTGGATCCGATGCTGGCTACCGGTGGGAGTGGTGCGGCAGCCGTAACATTTCTCAAAAACAAAAAAGCCAAGCGAATTCGATTTGTCACACTGGTTGCCTCTCCCGAAGGGGTGAGGCGGATGCGCCGGGAACACCCCGATGTCCACATCTACTCGGCAGTTCTCGACCGTGAACTCAATCGACGCGGCTATATCCTTCCGGGACTTGGAGATGCAGGGGACAGAATCTTTGGAACCGAGTAGGCCTACCCGTTTTTGACCCTCCTTGACATTCGGTCGACTTGCGGATATATTTTGTAGAGAGGATTTGGAGTAAACTCGATCCCGGCGAAGCACCATGACCAATGCACGTTACAAGAAAAAGCTGGATGACCTACTTTTCATCTGCTCACGCAATCTTCCCAAGGTAGACGAGCAGTTGATTCGTCGCGCTTTTGATCTCGGCTTCAATGCCCATCGACACGACATCCGTGCTTCCGGGGAGCCATTCTTTGAGCATCCGTACGAAGTTGCCCGTATCGTCGCGAAAGAGATTCCGCTCGACGACGTTTCTGTTGCCAGTGCGTTACTCCATGATGTTGTTGAAGATACAGACTATCAGATAAAAGATATTCGGGCGGAATTTGGCGACACCATTGCGGACATCGTGGATGGCGCAACAAAGATCTCCGATATCTTCCGGACCCATGAGGTGACGCAGGCCGAGAGTTACCGCAAGATGCTTCTGTCGATGGTTCGCGATGTGCGCGTGATGCTTATTAAGTTCGCGGATAGATTGCACAATATGCGCACGCTTGAGTTCCTCTCTGATGAGAAACAAAAACGGATGGCGAAAGAGACGCTTGAGATATACGCTCCGTTCGCTCATCGTTTCGGTCTTGCAAACCTTAAGTGGGAACTGGAGGATCTTTCATTCAAGTATCTGAACCACGAAGCCTATGAAACTATTGCGCGCGAGTTGAAGGCCCGCCGCAGGGAGCGAGAGCATTACATCAAGAAATTCTCCTCCCCGATTGAAAAACGACTTCGCCAGGACGGATTCAAATTTGAGATCAGCGGACGCCCTAAACACTTTTATAGCATCTATAACAAGATGATAAAACGGAATAAATCGCTGGATGGGATCTACGATTTGTTTGCAGTACGTGTTATCCTCGACACCGAGGATTCGAACGACTGTTTTGCTGTGTATGGGACGATCACGGACATCTATCTCCCCAATCCGGATCGCTTCAAAAACTACATCTCTGTCCCCAAGAAAAACGGTTATCAATCAATACATACCACCGTCGTCGGACCTGACGGGAAGATGGTGGAAGTGCAAATTCGAACACGGGGAATGCATGAGGTTGCGGAGCGGGGAGTTGCCGCCCACTGGATGTACAAGGAGAACACGAAGGCAATCGACGAAGAGCTCTCCAACTGGGTAAATTGGGTACGGGAAATCTTCGAGAGCGCTGAACAGGTTCCTACCGCACAGTTGATGGAAAGCTTCAAACTGAATTTGTATCAGGACGAGATCTACCTTTTCACCCCCAAGGGTGAGTTGAAGATTCTCCCGACGGGCGCAACGCCAGTGGACTTTGCGTACGAAATTCATTCGAAAATTGGGCAACATTGCCTTGCGGCGAAGGTCAATGGTCGGATCGTTCCGCTTGATTCGGTTCTCAAGAGCGGCGATCAGGTGGAAATTCTGACTTCTAAGAACCAAACGCCCAATCCGGACTGGGAGAAGTTTGTCGTCACCCACAAAGCAAAATCACACATTCGTCGATGGGTACGCGAAGAGCAGCGAAAGGCGATGGATGCAGGAAAGGAGCTTTGGGAGAAGAAAACCCGGAAAGCAAAACTCTCCATAAACGAAGATGAACTAACGGAGTTTTTGCACCAACGAAGGATCGAGAATATCGGGATGTTCTATCTTGGTGTGCGCCAGGAAAAAATCAACCCCGATGAAATCATCGAGATGATACTCGAAGAGAAGAAACATCCGTCTGCGCGGGGACAGGAGGATGGAAAAATCGATGGATTGTTTGACAAGTTCATCTCCACAGCGCGGGGCGCAACGTCAGGCATAGTCCTGGATGGATCTCATGATAATTTCATGCACAACTATGCGAAGTGCTGTAACCCCATTCCGGGCGATGAAGTGGTTGGCTATGTCACGACAGGAGAAGGCATAAAGATTCACCGCAAGAATTGCAGGAACATCACCCTGTTGCTCAAAATGGAATCAGGTCGGTTCATGGAAGTGAACTGGCCGTCAGAAAATGGGGCGATGTTTGTCGCTGCAGTGAAGATTTGCGGGGATGATAGGGCGGGGATGCTCAACGACATTACACAGGTCATCTCCACGCAGATGAACACGAATATTCGAAGTGTAAACATCGATTCGGTCGATTCTGTTTTCGATGGAACATTCATCCTGTATGTGAAAGATCGTGACCATCTTGGGAAGATTCTTGACAGGGTAAAGAGAGTAAAAGGCGTTCGGGCTGCGGAACGACTGGAGGAATGACGGAACCCGGCAGAATTCTCTCTCTTGATTATGGCACAAAACGAATCGGCGTTGCTTTGTCCGATCCCTTGCGCATTCTCGCGCGGCCCGTTGGCGTTTTCGCAAATGATGAAATGCTGATTGATCGGCTGCGTGAGGCTGTAGTAGCAAACGAGGTGATGTTGATACTGGTCGGGATGCCCTACAGCGCCGACGGTGGAAAAGGTCGAAAGGCGCAGGAGGTGGACGAATTCATCCTGCGTCTGGCTGGGAATGTTTCCATCCCCATTGAAACTTGGGATGAGAGTCTCTCTTCGGTTGAGGCGCAGAATATCATCCGGCAGTCGGGGACAAAACAACGAAAGAGACAGGAACGGGGTCGCATTGATGCGGTGGCGGCATGCGTGTTATTGCAGGAATACCTTGACGTTCATCGATAGAACGAATCACCGGGAGTACGCCAGACCACAGATGCTCATGCGAATTACGTGAAAGCAATCACCAAACGAACAGTGGAGTGGTGTCGTCAGCATAAGGTGTTGACTGCTGTGCTTGTTGTGGCTGGCTTCTTCTTGTATGAGCTTGTGACCATTCCATTCTTGAGTATCGCGAACCTCAGGCGGGAAAATCCGAATGAGACTGCGCTCATGAAACAACGCATTGAAGAGGCAAAGAAGGGGAAGACACAACTTAAGATTCAACAGCGATGGATTCCTCTCTCCAAACTTCCGCGGCATGTCGTGAACGCAGTTATTGTGGCGGAGGATGGATTGTTCTACGCGCACGGCGGCATTGATTGGTTTGAAGTACAGGAGTCGTTCGCACGGAATATCGATGAAGGAAAGTTTGCCCGGGGCGCAAGCACGATTACGCAACAGCTCGCAAAGAATCTCTACCTCTCAACATCTAAAGACCCGATT
>QKGJ01000092.1 GCA_003251275.1 Ignavibacteria bacterium | reverse complement strand
TTGCGTTGATTGCCGGATCGAGCCGCTCAACATCCACATTCACTTCTGCGGGAGTTATCGCAACAGGCGCATAAGAGCCGGGATAGAACTCAAGCTTCGCGTAGCGAAGGTAAATGTAATTTGTCGGCGGATTCGAGATAGGACCGTTGATGCCGAAGATGGCGAGCTGGATCTTCTGCCCTGGCTGAACATTTCGTCCGATAACAAGTTTGTTCTCCGCATTCCATCCTGCGATCACCGAACCACCCGATTGGCCCAGGAAACGACTTAACTCTCCGTCCACCCAGATTTCTGCGTAATCATCAAGTGACGTGGCAAACGTGACTGTCGAACCTGCAGTTTTTATTTCGCCGATCTTTTCAGGGACCGTGATTGTAATTCTGTACCAATTGAAACCTATGCGGCTGTTGCCTCTTCGCTTGGAAAGGGAGGTTGCGGGTATTTTTTTCCATTGTGAATCATCAAAGTCCATTCCACCTGCGCGGGGAGTATAATCATACGTCCGGACAGGCGTGGAGCCGGGTTGTCCATCCTGACCCGCAGCCACGAAATCCGTTTCAATAATCTTTGTGTCACTATATCGCCACGTGCCATTGACAAGAGCAGCGCCTGCATCGGTCCCGAGATCGATTGTTGCGGAAGGCACGCCTTCCGGGAGAGGTGAACTCATCTGAGATAGCGCAATGAACTTGGAACACATTATCATTGCCGATAAAAACAAAAGTCTAATTCTCATGGTGGTCTCCAAGCTAAGTGAAATATGGATTTTCAGCGGGGAGCAAGATGAGGAAAAGAGTTCACGAATCAGTCAAGGAGTGATAACAAGAGAAGGATGCGCCGGGGAATCTATGCTGGCTGCTGCTGCGTCAGGCAGTGGATGGTGCCGAGACCCCACACCAGATCTACCGCATGGATGCCGATAACAGGGCGGTCGGTGATTAGCTCTGAGAGAATGCCGAGTGCTTTTCGATCGTTGGCATCATTGAAGGTAGGGACAAGGACAGCAGCATTCGCAATGTAGAAATTTGCATAACTGGCCGGAAGTCGCTGTCCATCGAAGAACAGGGGAGAGGGCATTGGCAGAGGAACGACCGAGACCTTTGAGCCATTTTCGAGTTGCATGCCTTCAATTAATTCACGGTTTTCCTGAAGGGGGATATAGTTGTCGTCATTCGGGTTTTCTTCTGAGCAAAGAACAACGGTCGTTTCGTTCACGAACCGGCAAAGATCATCCACGTGGCCGTGGGTGTCATCACCAGAGATGCCTTTGTTGAGCCAGAGGACATTCGACACACCGAGGTATTGCTTAAAAACGGACTCCCAATCACTACGGCCAAATCCGGGATTTCTGATTTGTATGGTTGGGTGTAGGAGGCACTCTTCGGTGGTGAGAATCGTACCCTTCCCATTCACATCAATACTTCCTCCTTCAAGAACGACGGGCTTCCTGTCGTGGAGCACATGGATAATCGGCGTTCTCAGGGCTTTTGCTGCGCGCTCCGGAGTGGCATCATCTTTTTTCCAATCGGGATACTTTGCCCACCCGTTGAACCGAAAGCGCATGACGGCGACGTCTTGTTGGGTCAGGCGTTGAGTAAACACTGGACCGGAGTCCCTTGTCCAACCACGGTTTGTGGGAAACCGAAAGAAGGTGACGACACTCAGATCCACTCCGACGCGTTGCAGAACGCGTCGCGCCTTTGCCTCATGTTCTTTTGACTGAACGATAATATGGAGCTTTTCCCTCTGCGTGATGCGCTTTGCCATCTCGGCAAAGACCCAGGGGATTGGGGTGAATTTTCCTGGCCAGTCGGTGAGGTTTGCGGGCCAGCTGATCCATGTCGCATCATGCTCTTCCCACTCGGCGGGCATACGATAGGAGCCGCTTACTTTTTCTTCCACTTCTCCTCTTCGAGGAAGCGGTTGGTAATCTCCCCATAGGCATCAATACGCCTGTCGCGGAGAAAAGGCCAGTTGCGGCGAATGTTTTCGAGATGACCGAGGTCGATTTCCGCAACAAGGATCTCTTCTTTCTCCTGCGATGCCTGCGCCAGGATGACTCCCTGAGGATCGGCAATGAATGAAGAGCCCCAGAATTGAATGCCGGGTGCCTGTGGAGTTGGTTTCTCGTGGCCGATGCGGTTCACGGCCGCAACATAGATACCGTTTGCAATGGCATGTCCGCGTTGGACGGTTTGCCAGGCATCCCGTTGTGCGGCGCCGTACTCTTCCTTTTCATGCGGATGCCAGCCGATGGCAGTTGGATAAAACAAAATGCTTGCACCGAGGAGCGATGAGATTCTGGCTCCTTCAGGATACCATTGATCCCAGCAAATCAGGGTCGAGATTTTTCCGTGTGCCGTCTCGACTGCGCTGAAGCCAAGATCTCCCGGAGTGAAGTAGAACTTCTCGTAGTAACTCGGGTCATCGGGAATATGCATCTTCCGGTAAAATCCGGCAATGGATCCGTCGCTGTCGATGATAGCGGCGCTGTTGTGGTACACGCCGGCTGACCGGCGTTCGAACACGGGTGCAACAATGGCGACCTTGCGTTTCTTTGCAACGGCGCTTAGGGCCTTCGTGGTTGGCCCCGGGACAGGTTCTGCAAGATCAAAGAGCTTCGTATCCTCTTGCTGGCAGAAGTATTGCGACCGGAAAAGCTCGGGCAGGCAAATGACGTGGGCGCCCTTCTTCGCCGCCTTTTCCACAAAGTCAACGGCGCGACGCAAGTTCTCGTCTGCGTCCGTTCCGCAGCCCATCTGGATGAGACCAACACGCTTGATTTCTTTCTTAATTCTTCGTTTAGCCAATGGCTTCTCGCATTTTGGACGATATCAACACGCAAAGCTGTCGTCAGCGCGAGCCAATGTACAAAGAACATTTTTGAAAGTCACGCATTCCGGAGAATCAAGGAGGAGGACAATTGTCTCGATTGTCCGCCTTGGTGATCTCCATCAGGGTCAGGGAGAGGGTAGAGCGTTACCGAGCGTTCGCAATAGCTTGTGCAGCGGCTGCCGCACCTGCGATTGCAATGTCCTCATCTTCCTGCGGGGTGTTGCCGCTAACGCCGATGGCACCGATGACCTTACCCTTGTATTCGATCGGGATGCCGCCCTGCAGTGCCGTTGCTCCGGGAAGTGCAAGAGCAGCGACGCGACCGTTCTTCACTTGATCTTCGAACACTTTGCTCGGACGACGGAAGATTGCAGCGGTGCGGGCCTTACCAAGCCCCACTTCCACGCTGGCGACCTGTGTGTCGTTTAATCGCTCCAGGACGATGGGATATCCGCCTTCGTCGACAACAACGATAACAACGGTCGAGCCTCGTTTCAATGCCTCTTCTTTTGCCGCATCCGCAATTTGCAGCGCGACCTCAAGAGTGAGAACAGGCTTGGTCGGCAATTCGGCACGAACGGCCGATCCGTACATCAATGCAACCACCGAGAGAATGAAAAGCCTTTGCATGACTATGACGCTCCTTCATCAGAGAATGAATCCCGCCCGTGCGGGCGGGATTCGAAATGAGTTATTCGGTTACCTTCACGACATAATAATTGAATGGGGATGAAACTTCCTTAAACCAATGCGGTGTCCCATTCGGCACTACCATCACGTCGCCCTTGGCTAATTTTCGCGTCTCGCCCTTGTCAATGGACGCACCGCGAATCTCATCGGCCGCAATCGTTTTCCCATCGATCACCGTCCCGCCCGTAACGACCGTTGCCGTTCCTTCAAGAACATAAATAATGTCGGTATCACGCGAATGGACTTCTGCCATCCCAGCGCCATCGCGGTGACTTGCATGAATTTTATACTGGCCGTTCTCAATCAGAGGCATACCCTTTTTGAATGCTTCCATCACTTTATCGCCCTTTAGATACTCGACTCCCATCATCGACCCCATGGTCTTCATGGCGTTGGCGCCAGCGATGGCAAGCTCCTCATCTTGTTGTGCGCTGGATGCGCCGCTGACTCCAATGGCTCCAACAATTTGTCCGTCCACCTCGATAGGAACGCCTCCTTGCAGCGGAGTGAAATCATTGAGAGCAACCATCGGTGTTCGCCCATCGCGAATGATTTTTTCAAACAGACTGGTCGGCTTCTTGAAGATTGCCGCTGTCCGCGCCTTCCCGAGAGAAATAAGCGCCCCGGCGGCGAATGTCCCATCGAGCCGTTCCACCAGCATCAAATTTCCCCCATCATCGACGACGGCAATCGCACCGCCGGGAGCGTTCACTCTCTTCGCCTCCGCTACTGCGGCGGCGACAACCTTCTTAGCCCCATCCAACGTTAATGTCTTTTTGTTTGCGACCTGTGCTGTGCCGATGGCAGTGCATGCTATCAAACAGCCAATCACAGAAATGTAGTTTCTCATTTGAGTATACCTCCTCAAAAAAAGAGGGCGGGTTCAACCCGCCCGATGAATGATAAAAGTCGAAGTATTACTTCGAAGCCAACTTAATGGTCACGTCAAAACTTGTTTCGCCAAGGAGGGTCTCGGCAAACCCACACCAGATCTGTACTTTTGCAATGTCTTTGATGTAGGAGGGAAGCTCGACGGTTCTGTTCACTTTGTCGCCCTTAATGGGAAGACGCTGTAACAAATAGACGTTGCCCTTTGAATCAACGATCTGCCAATGAGGATCCGGCGTATCGGGAACAACGAAGTCATCTGAGACCTTCAGCATGTCCTTGCCGTCTTCGGTCCAATGTGTCACAGTCCCCTTGTTGGCCTTGACGCCCTGGAA